>JANOQB010000464.1:0-8396 GCA_031422215.1 Cytophagales bacterium
GAGCGCACCAACGACCATGTTATACGCAGGGAACTGAGCACCGTACCCGGAGCAAAGTTCAGGAGATCAGATCTGATCCGCACCCAACAACAGCTTTCGCAGATGGGTTACTTCAACCCTCAAAAGATTGAGCAAGACATCCGCCCCAATCCGGCCGATGGAACCGTGGATATAGAATGGAAGGTGGAGGAACAATCGAACGATCAAATAGAATTGTCGGGGGGCTGGGGAGGATTTTATGGGTTTGTGGGCACGGTGGGTTTGTCGTTCAATAATTTTTCGATGCGTAATGTGCCCAACTTCAAAAAGTGGAAACCACTTCCGGTAGGTGATGGTCAGCGGCTTTCAATACGTGCGCAGGCCAACGGAAAATCTTTTCAAAGTTATAGCCTCTCATTCACCGAGCCGTGGCTGGGTGGCCGCAAGCCGCACTCACTCACCGTAAGTTTAAACCACTCCATTTCACGATTGGCCAACGCCCGTTTTGAATTCACAGACGACACTTCGTTGAAACAAAGCGGTATCACCATCGGCTTGGGCCGCAGGTTGGAGTGGCCCGACAATTATTTTGTGCTCACCAATTCGCTTTCGTATCTGATCTACAACTACAACAATTATTTTGGTGGAAGCTCATCCATCCTTCCCGCCAAGGGCCGCACCAATGAGATCATGTTTAACACCACGCTGGCACGAAATAGTATTGACAACCCCATGTACCCTGCGTCAGGATCGACTATATCTCTTAGCTTGAGTTTGACTCCACCCTACTCGGCTTGGCGCGATCCAGGTTATTTGAAGGATGTTAACACCCGCTATGCATGGACCGAGTTGCATAAATGGATGTTGGATTTTAAATACTATTTAAAACTCATAGGCAGCGATAAGCCTGAAGGCCGAAGTCTTGTGTTGGAAACAAAGGCACACTTTGGATTTATTGGCACCTACGATAAAACATTGAACCCAGGACCGTTCCAGCGTTTTATGTTGGGCGGTGATGGATTGGCAGGAGGATTTAATTCGTTTGTGTTAGGTCAGGAAATTGTGGGGCTAAGAGGGTACAAAAACAATGAGGTGACACCACCACTGTATGCACAACGCGGCTCGCAACAAGTGCAAGGCATAGAGGGAGGCATTGTTTATAATAAGTTTGGAATGGAACTTCGTTATCCTGTTTCAACCAGTCAATCAGCCACAATTTATGGATTCTTGTTCACCGAGGCCGGCAACAACTGGAACAATTACCAGGAGTTCAATCCGTTTAAGTTATATAAGTCGGCAGGTGTGGGTGCACGGATATTCATGCCAGCCTTTGGGCTTATAGGACTCAACTGGGCTTATGGATTTGATACATTGCCGGGGGCAAGGGATAAAAGCGGCTCGCAATTCCACTTTACCATTGGCCAGCAATTAAGATAGTAAAATGAAATTTTTTGGCGCGCTGATAGTTATTTTTCTTTTCGGCCTGAATTTTGTCTTTGCACAGAAGTTCGGCTACTTTGACTCCGATTTCGTGTTGAGCAAGATGCCCGAATATGGCAAGGCACAAGGTGAAATAGACCAGTTGTCGGGGGCGTGGGAAAAAGAAATTGGCGAGATGCAGCAAAAGGTGGACGGCCTTTACCGCACCTACCAGGCCGAACAAGTTCTGTTGACTGAAGAAATGAAGCAGGAACGCCTGGACGAGATAAAGAAAAAGGAAACTGAACTGAAAGACTATCAGAAAAAAGTATTTGGGTTTGGCGGTTTGTTTTTTTTGAAAAAACAGGAATTGATCAAACCTTTGCAGGACAAAATTTTTGATGCCGTGGAAAAAGTGGCAAAAGCAAACCGGCTGGCATTTGTGTTTGATAAGGCGGCAGAGTTGGTGATCGTTTATACCGACCCGCGCCACGATTACACCGATTTTATATTAGAAGAATTAGGATTAGGGGACCCTAACGATAAAGTAAAATAAATAAATTAACCAACTAAAGTGAATTGAAATGAGAACAAGTCTATTACTTCTTTTGTGTGTATTTGCAGTAAGTGCACAAGCCCAGGAAACCCAGAAAATTGGATATGCCGATTGGGAATATATTTTTAGCCAACTGCCTGAGTTCAAACAAATCGACAATGAACTGAAAACACATAACACTCAACTTGAAAACCAGTTGAAAGCAAAGAGCCAGGAGATGGAGGCCAAATACAAAGCCTACCAAGGAATGCCTGCCACCACACCCGATGCCATCCGTGCCGATAAAGAAAGGGAATTGCAAGCCATGCAAGAGAGCATCCAGAAGTTTCAGCAAGATGCCCAAACCTCTTTGCAGAATAAGCAAACAGCTTTGATGGATCCCGTTTTCAAAAAAGTAGGCAAAGCGATTGAAGATGTAGCTAAAGAAAATGGCTATGCCTTTATCATGGCCCCACAAGTAATGAACGGTGGAGACATCCTTTTGTATAGCGATGAAAAATACAATGTGAGCAACCTTGTGCTTAAAAAATTGGGAGTGACCCCAGCACCGGTGACAAAGCCAGTGACGAACAAATAATCTCAACTGATTGGAAATAAAAAAAGCCCTGCAATGTGCGGGGCTTTTTTTATTTGTTCTATTGGGCGAAAGCCCCTGTGATTGACTTGCAAATACCACGAGCTAAAGCTCGTGGCAATTGAAAGCTCCGCAGCAAACGTAAGCTCATAGCAATTGAATGACGACATGAAGTACCAAAAAATCCAGCACTATTTTTATTTGCTGGCAAGTTTCAAACTCAGGTAATCGGCTGTGTAGCCTTTCCCATTCTTTACCATGTCTTCCGGTGTGCCCTCAAAGAGAAGGTTGCCACCTTTCTTTTCCCCACCCTCAGGTCCCAGGTCAATGATCCAATCCGCACATTTTATCACTTCTAAGTTGTGCTCAATTACAATTACTGTGTGGCCTTGGTCCACCAACGCGTTGATGGCTTTTAACAATTTGGATATGTCATGAAAGTGGAGGCCTGTTGTGGGCTCATCAAAAATGAACATCATGTTGCCCTGCCTGTCAGGATTATTTTTGCCGAGGAAAGAAGCGAGCTTCACCCGCTGTGCCTCTCCACCTGAAAGTGAATTGGATGACTGGCCCAACTTTACATAACCCAATCCCACCTCAAACAACGGTAGGATTTTTTCATACACAGGCTTTTTGTCCCTGAAAAATTCAAGCCCCTCCTCCACGGTCATATCGAGCACATCGAAAATATTTTTCCCTTTATGCTCCACTTCCAGCACTTCTTGTTTGAAACGCTTGCCATGACAGCTTTCGCACTTCAAAAAAATGTCGGCCATAAATTGCATCTCAACTTTTATCTCACCTTCGCCTTCACAAGTATCGCACCTGCCCCCCTCCACGTTAAATGAAAAATGCGATGGTTTATATCCCCGCTGTGCACTTATCGACTGTTCGGAATAAAGTGTTCGTATGGCATCGTAAGCTTTTACATAGCTGATCGGATTGGAGCGCGAAGATTTTCCAATGGGATTTTGATCTACAAATTCCACTTGCGTGATTTTGGTAAAATCTCCACCCAGGCGATCGTACTTTCCGGGCGTTTCCGACACTGAGCCGCTCAGCCTGCCCATAACGGGATAAAGGATTTTTTTTATCAGTGTTGATTTTCCAGAGCCGCTCACACCCGTAACTACGGTAAGGGCGCCCAACGGAAATTTTACGGTGAGGTTCTTCAAATTATTTTCGCGAGCGCCCGTGATCAATACCGAATCCTTCCACTTTCTCCGCACCGTGGGCACGGGTATTTTTTCTGATCCCGTAAGGTAATTTACAGTATGTGATTTTATTTTTTTATCCAAGTCGTGTTGCGATCCCTGAAAAATCAATTCGCCACCGTGACTTCCGGCATCGGGGCCAATGTCGATGATCTGATCGGCCGCGCGCATGATTTCCTCTTCGTGTTCCACCACGATCACTGTGTTGCCCAGGTCGCGCAACGATTTCAAGACTTCAATCATCCGGGCGGTGTCACGCGGGTGCAGCCCTATGCTTGGCTCATCCATGATGTACATCGAGCCAACAAGCGCACTGCCCAATGAGGTTGCCAATTTTATCCGTTGAAATTCCCCTCCCGACAAGGTTGAAGTAACCCGGTTCAAGGTGAGGTAGCCCAAGCCCACCTTGGCCATGTATTCAAGGCGCGATTTTATCTCTGTTAAAATCCTTTCTGCTACTTTCTGCTCATAGGCAGGGAGTTTTAGTTTTTCAAAAAACGTAAGCGTTTCTTCAATGGGCATCAGCACCAGATCGGTGATGGAGGTGTCTGTAATCTTAACATAGGCTGCATCCTTTCTTAGCTTGGTGCCACGGCAGTCGGGGCAGGTGGTGCGCCCCCGATAGCGCGAGAGCATAACGCGATATTGTATTTTATATGTTTTGGCTTCGATGTGTTTAAAGAATGCATTGATCCCCTCGAAATGCCCGTTGCCAGACCACAGTAGGTCGCGTTCTTTTTGGGAAAGCTCTGCATAAGAACGGTGGATTGGAAAATCAAATTTAATTCCATTTTTGATCAAGGGCTTTGCCCACTCGCTCATAACATCACCGCGCCAGGGAGCGATGGCCCCTTCATACACAGAAAGGCTTTTATCCGGAATCACCAGGTCTTCGTCAATGCCCAATATTTTTCCAAACCCCTCGCAGGTTTGGCAGGCACCAAATGGATTGTTGAAGCTGAAAAGATTTATGGAAGGTTCGGTGAAGGTGATGCCATCCAATTCAAACCGGTCGGAGAAATAAGTTTTCTTTTCCTCCACATAAATCACGCAATCGCCATGCCCTTCAAAAAAAGCAGTATGTATCGAATCCGACAAACGGAAAGTGAGGTCTTCATCATCCGCTTTTACGGCAGCGCGGTCTATCAGCACTTCATACTCAATCTCATTTATTTTTTCTGCTTTGACTGTTTTCTTTTTCTTCGGCTTGTCGGCAACGGTCATCGGTGAACTTACTATCTCTTCTATAAACTTTACTTCACCGTTTACCAAAACCCTGGGGAAACCTTTGCTCAGCAGTAGGTTCAATTCATCCTGAAGTTTGCGGCCTTTATTGATTTTTAAAGGTGTGGCCACCATTGTGCGTGTGCCTTCTTTTTGCCGATTGATAAAATCCACCACGTCCGTTACCGTATTGCGTTTTACTTCTTTGCTGCTGATGGGTGAGCACGTTTTTCCGATACGCGCAAACAGCAATTTGAGGTAATCATAAATTTCGGTGGTGGTGCCTACGGTGGAGCGTGGGTTGCGTGTATTTACTTTTTGCTCGATGGCAATGGCCGGTGAAACGCCCCGGATGTAATCCACTTCGGGTTTTTCCATGCGGCCCAAAAACTGGCGTGCATAAGAACTCAAACTCTCCACATACATGCGCTGCCCTTCAGCAAAAAGCGTGTCGAATGCCAACGAGGATTTCCCCGAACCCGACAAGCCAGTAACCACCACCAATTTATTTCGCGGGATGGCAACACTCAGGTTCTTCAGGTTGTTTACCCTGGCCCGTTTGATAATGATAAATTCTTTGGGATCGAGATTTTCTAAATATGAATCGTTAGGGATTGGCAGCATGGGAAACCGCAAAAATAGAAAATTGTGTGGCGATGTCCTATGGTGGATTCAAACAAAACAAAGGTGGTTAAGGGCGGTTGCCCAACGGGCGGGCTTTGCGTTCGGGTGGGTTTGGAACAACGGGAAAAAATTTTAAAGTTCATGCAACAACTCTTGAGCAGTTTTTAATTTTAGCTTACCCTGCTTATGGAGCCGCACGTCAGCAGCAGCATCGGTCAAGTCTTCAAATAAGCTGGATTTAGAAGCCGAAATAGGCTTTGCTTTAACATACGCTGAAAAGCCGTTCGGCAACTCCATTATGAAATCCGCTTTGCTGTCTTTAATATCTAATAGCACTTTCATATCTATAAAAAATTTTGTTTGCCAAAGATAGTTATAATGGATATGAGGAGATAATTACCCTGTTTGCAAAAAGAGAATAGATAGCACATGTGGGGGCAAACAGTAGCATATCCTTTTTGAGTTGTTTTGTGTCCAACGCTACAGAGGCGTTCCTTTCTCGGTGAAGAAGGTCGTTACTGTTCGCAAAATTTGAGGGCAGTTTGTTACGCTTACCGTAAGGAAATTTGATTCACACCATCCTAAAAGATGTTGTCGGGCCAAGTTTGTTTCAAACAAGATCAATTATCAAAATCAGGATCGTAGCTGGCTTCTTTGCTACCTTCATCGCTGCTACTGTCATAATCATCGCTGTTGTCGAAATCATCATCCGCTGCCTCGGGGGGAGTGCGCGTATCTTCGTCCTCTGGTTCAAACTCCTGTTTCTTGCTCGACTCCACATCGTAGCCACCATCACTGTTTTTGGTGGCCGGCACCTTTACCAGGTACACCGAATCGTCCGTTTCGAGCGGGAACACAAATATGGGTTCCTTCTTTGCGTTCATGATCCTGGTGATGCTGGCCTCGTACCCATTTGGATATTGATCGCGCAACAACCCACGCAAATCTTCGGATAAACTATCTAAGCTTTTAATTACTCGTTTTTTCACTATTGCCATTTGTTTTTAAAATCGGCCTCAAATAGCATAAGAAATTGTGTAGCAGACAAGATTTTTCTAAAAAAAATTTGCTCTTTCAAGGAATATTTATACTTTTCATATCTCAAACATTCAAGTTTAACCCCACATACTATCGAGCCAGACTTCTACGTTACCTAAACGCAAGAAAGATGATTGACAAAAGATTCAGCGACAGCCAATTGGTCACGCTCTATCAAACCGGTAAGGAAGAGGCCTTCGAAATGCTACTTCACAGACACAAATCCCGTATTTATACGGCTATCTACATGATCGTAAAAGACCGCTACGTGGCTGAAGACCTTCTTCAAGACACCTTTATCAAGGCGGTAAACACGATCAAGGGAGGCCGTTATAATGATGAAGGCAAATTTCTGCCCTGGATAAGCCGCATCGCACACAATTTGGCCATTGACCGCTATCGCAGAGACAAGCGCTACCCCGAGGTTGTGCTTGAAGATGGAAGCCGTGTGTTTGATTCGCTCCAGTTTTCGGAGGAATCGTTTGAGACCAAACAACTGTTGCAAGATTCCAAGGCGCGCCTTCGCGATCTGATCAAAGAATTGCCCCCGGAGCAAAAACAGGTTTTGATCATGCGGCATTACTTGGATATGAGTTTTCAGGAAATTGCCGAGCGCACCGGGGTGAGCATAAACACCGCCTTGGGAAGGATGCGGTATTCCCTGATAAACCTGAGAAAGAAAATGATTAAAAATAATATAGCCTATGATAAAGACTTTTACCCAAACCGATCTGATCAGGTTTCTATACCACGAGACCTCGGAGGAGGAGACGAAGGAGATTGACAAAGCCCTCCTTTGCGATAGTGAACTGCAAGGCCAATACAAAGAACTAAATACCTTGGTTCATGAATTGGACACAGCCAGGCTTCAGCCATCGGCTGCGACCACACAAAACATCCTTCAGTATTCGCGGAGCATGCCAGAGAGATAGCAACCGGTTTACATTGTCGAAATAAACATTATGAGGCAACCCAGCAGGTGGCCTCTTTTTTTTGTTTGTTGGCGAACAAACTTTTATATCTTCCTTTCGGTTAATCTGATTCATTACAACCGTATGAGCACCCCAATAAAAACTATAAAACCCCTCGGCTTTCCGTGGGCCACTCAGGATCCATTTCTATTTTGTGTCCACCATGCAGACGCTTATCCAAAAGGCAATGACCAAATGGGGCCTGCCGCCTCCTTAGCGGGAAGAAACATTGGGCAGGATTTTACAATCAAAGATGGATGGCGCATGTACCACGGACGACAAGTTCCGGGATTTCCGGCACACCCTCATCGCGGATTCGAAACCGTGACGATTTGCACAAAAGGATTGATTGACCACTCGGATTCGCTTGGTGCAGCGGGGCGTTTTGGAAATGGCGATGTGCAATGGATGACGGCCGGCAAAGGTGTGCAGCATTGCGAAATGTTTCCGTTGTTGAGCACCGAGAAAGAAAACCATTTGGAACTTTTTCAGATTTGGCTCAACCTCCCCAAAGCAAAAAAATTAACTGCTCCACATTTTGCCATGCTGTGGAGCGATACCATCCCAACCTATCAACCATCAAATGCCGGGCAGGGAAAAGCCCAAGTAAAAGTAATTGCCGGAAAAATTGAACATGTAGTTGCCCCTGCACCAGCCCCAAACTCGTGGGCGGCCAACCCCGAAAATGAAGTAGCCATCTGGATAATAAAATTAGAAGCGGGTGCTGAATGGAGTTTGCCTATAGCTTCATCCACGGTAAACCGATCACTCTATTTTTATGACGGAAAGTCCATTCA
>JANOQB010000465.1:0-2224 GCA_031422215.1 Cytophagales bacterium
TTAATGTGGACCCTGTATGGCCACGGTTGCTCTTTGCTCTACTGGTGCTTGGCAGCTATGGAAGCCTTTTGATCGTGTATATAATTTTATGGATCGCTTTGCCCGGCTCGGAAGAATTGGAAGATGAACCGTCTGTGAAAAAAATGTACCGCGACAGCGAGCGGAAAGTGATAGGGGGCGTGGCCAGCGGGGTGGCCGCATTCTTTGGTGCCGATATAGCCATTATACGAGTACTGTTTGTGGTACTGGCCTTCTTCGGTGGCTTGGGCCTTCTTGCCTACGTCATTTTATGGATCGCCTTGCCCGAGGCGAAAACCATTACCGAGAAAATGCAAATGCAGGGCGAGTCGTTTACCCTTTCGAACATTGTAACCACCGTAAAAAAAAATTTAAATGAAAAAGAAGGAGGTGAAGAAAACGTACTGACCAAAATTGTTTTGTTCCCCTTCCGCCTCATTGCCATGATCATTGATGGCATTGCCAGAGTGCTTGGCCCGTTGTTCAAAGTTTCCATCGATGTGTTGCGCGTTGTCATTGGTCTGGTGATCACCTTTACTGGCCTGGGATTTTTGTTCACCATTCTACTGGGGGCAGGAATAGTTTTTGGGTTCATCTCAATTTCCGCTTTGCCCTCCTGGTGGGAAATACCAGTGAGCGAAGTGGGCCTTCCCATCGAAGCCTTACGCAACAGCTTCCCTACCTGGACGGTGGTGTTTGCCTTTCTGCTTGCCCTCATACCAACCCTGTTCATTATCCTCATCGGCAATTCCATCATAGCAAAACGTATTGTATTTAATTCACTGGTGGGCTGGTCCATGTTTGTGCTTTTCTTTATCAGCGTGGCCGTGCTGAGTTTTAGCATACCCCAGATTGTTTACTCCTTCAAAGAAGAAGGTGAGCACCGCGTAGAAAAAATATTCCCCGTGAATGGAAAGATAGCCGTACTTAAAGTGAATGAAGTTGGGTTGGATGATTATGATGTTACCTCCATCAGCATAAAAGGATATGACGGCACCGACATAAAATTGGTGCAGCGCTTTGAAGCACAAGGAAACACGCGCAAGGCCGCAGGATTGAATGCACAAATGATTGATTACAACGTGGAGCAAACCGATAGCGTGATCACCTTCGATTCCAACATCACCTTTAAAAAGGATTCGAAATTCAGGGCACAACGATTGGACATGGACTTGTTCATTCCTTTCAACACGCTCTTTGTTATTGAAGAAGGTGTGTGGCGGATAATTGACAACAACTACAGGGAATATGACGGATACATGGATTCGAATTTCAACAAGACATGGCGGATGACCACCAAGGGATTTGAATGCGTGAACTGTTCTGAACCAACGGAAAGAAAAGCCCTTGAATTGAGCGATCAATATGGATTGAAAGATTTCACTTCCGTGGATTTGTCCGGTTTTTTTGATGTGCGTATTGAACAAGGTGATGTATTTGCCGTACAAATGGATGGGCCCGCAGACGAAAAAAAGCGCTATGAAGTTTATGCCGAGCAGGAAACGCTGGTGATCGAATACAACGACAAGCGCAAGTTTTTCTGGAAAAAGGATTTCTTTGATGATGATAAAGTGAAAATATCAATCACCATGCCCGAGCTTAAAGAACTAAAAGTGCAAGGAGCGGGAAAACTAAAGTTCAGTGGATTCCACGAAGATGAAATGGAAATAAACCTTACCGGTGCGGTAACCGGAGATGGAGATTTCGAAGCCGAAAACCTTACGCTTGATATGACGGGTGCCTGTACGCTGGACTTGAAAGGACGTGGCCGGTTTATGGAGGCCAATCTAACAGGAGCCTGCGGCCTGCGTGCCTACAATTACGAAGCAAACCACGTAATCGTGGAAGCCCACGGTGCATCGTCAGCAAAAGTATTTGCGAGCGAAAAATTGGAAATCGACAAGGGCATGGCCAGCTCCGTTACACACCGTGGCGAGCCGGAAGTTATTACAAGAAATTGAGTATGCTTTAGATGTAAGATATGAGATTTGAGATGTGAGATTTTAAAATCGGAGCCTGTATTTCAGTTTGTGTTTGGGACTAAAGTCCCTTAAAATTTTGTATCAATTGCCACGGGGCTTAAGCCCCTTGCCTATGCACAAATGTTTTTATAACAAAAATGCGTAGCCTCGGTCAATATTGAAACAACAGACGAGAGTCAGGAGTTTTTAGGGCTATAATCCCTAGAGAAGAACCGTAGGTTCGG
>JANOQB010000466.1:0-2927 GCA_031422215.1 Cytophagales bacterium
GCCACCACTGCGCAAACACAAACGTTAGGCGCAACCGCTACTGGACAGATTTACCACAAAAACGATGGAGAAAAAAATATCCGACAATCCATCTTATCAAAAACTTAGGACAGAAATGGAAGCCGCAGCTAACCTTCGAGAGTTGCTCAAACTTCTAGACCCGTCTGGAGAAAATACAGGCGAGTTCGTAAAGCTGTTGGACAAGGTTCCAGAATTTCAAAAGCAACTTGAAAGTTTGGCGACAACTCCGGACGAATTCAACAAGTTCTATTCTGATCGAGGTTGGGCTGCATATGAAAGTATGAAATTTGAAGTAATGGAAAATGCGGTGTCTTTGGCAAAAGAAGGGAGAATTGATGAGGGAGAGAAGATACTTGTTGACTATTACGACCAGAACCTTAAGTGGAAGATAAACTTCATCAGCGGTGTTTCTGAGTTCAAGCCGCGAATGCGACTAATAGACTTAGCTTTGGACGACTTTTTTCAAAATAGATTTCATTCTACTATTCCAATTCTCTTAATGATGATTGATGGAGTAGTCAATGATGTCACAAAAGATTTAGGATTGTTTGCCGAAAACGTTGATGTGTCCGCTTGGGATTCGATAGCCGCACATGATTCGGGACTTGGACAACTAAGTAGGCTTCTTGGAAAGACAAGAAAAAGGACGAACAATGATTCGATAGACATTCCGTTTAGACATGGAATAATGCATGGGAAAGAACTCTCATACGACAACAAGTTAGTTGCTGTTAAGACATGGGCACTACTTTTCGTTGTCAGGGACTGGATTGTGGCACGAAGAAAGAGCGTTCAAGTTGAGACGAAACCAGAAAAGACAATTGACGAATCTTTAAACGAGCTAAGGCAAATTCGAAAAACCAATGAATTAATTGACAATTGGAAAGCAAGAGAAATTAAAATTGGTGCAGATGTTCCAATAAAAGGAAATCTGGTGGACTATGAAACCGATAGCCCCGAACAGTCAACAATCAAATTCATTTCCTATTGGATGAAAAAGAACTATGGAAAAATGGGAGAAATGATTGTTAGATTCAAAAGACTTGGAGACACAGACAAAAAGTTAGCGGGCCAACTAAGAGAGGCTTTTGAGGGTATTGATCTAACTGACCACGCATTGGTACAGATTGAGGACACGGCTCCAGTGGTAACTGAAGTAAAAGCGAAAGTTACACTGAGAATTAATGGTAAAAATGAATTAAAAGATTTGACCTTCCGATGGATTTACATGAGCCAAGATGACTCTCTAATAACCAGGGGACAACAAGGTGGTCAATGGTACCTTATTGACAACTTTAGACTTGAGGTGTCATTAATGAGATCGGAGTAGTGGCGGCAGCGCCCTTAGTTATTGTTGGTCTTGATCGGTAAAACTTTATTAGTTATTGCGGGTCTCCCGACCCGCAACTTGGGATGATCTACCCAACAATCTTTCTCTTGACCATCTCTATTCTGATTTTCATTATTTTTGAAATGACAATAGAGCGATTGCTGGTCGGGAGACCAGCAATAACAAGAGGCCCTTAGTTATTGTTGTTCTTTATCGGTGAAACTTTAAATAGTTGTTGCGGGTCACCCGACCCGCAACGTGTGATGAAATACCCAACAATCTTTCTGTTGACCCTCCTTATTTCTAAACATTGTTCGGATCGGGGTGCACCCACGGGCTCCTGTATTTGCGTTGCAACAAATTAGTTGCCTCTGCATCGTCAATTACTTTACGTGTTTTGGGATCATACCTCAGTGTGCGTCCCGTTTTCATGGCTATGTTTGCCAATATGCAACTGGCCGTGGAGATGTGGCCCTCTTCTATGTCGGCTATGGGGCGGCCACCGCTTTCAATCGCCTTCAACAAGTTGAGCATGTGCAAGCGCGTGGCAGGGGCTGCGTGTATTTCAATATCCTTCTCGGTAACATCTTCCGGATATTTTTCTTTTTCGTACGTTACGTCTTTGTGGATTTTCTTTCCCTCTCCTGTTGGCACGAAGTCATATTTCATGGGGCTGCACGAGAGCGTACCTTTCTCTCCATAAATTTTATAGGCCCACGGATATTCCGGGTCAACCGATGCGCCCCAGGTGCGGTGTTGCCACACGCAGGTGAGGTTGTCAAATTCAAAAGTAGCTGTTTGTGTGTCGGCAATGTTTGACTTGGCCTCGCTCGGCAAATAAATCCCGCCCGTAGATGAAATACTTTTTGGCCATCCTAAGTTTAATGACCAGCGCACCGCATCGAGCATGTGCACGCACATATCGCCCATAATGCCGTTGCCATATTCCATAAATGCGCGCCACCAACCGCGGTGGGGCAGCGCGTCATACGGGCGCAGCGGTGCAGGCCCTGTCCACATTTCATAATCCAAAAAATCAGGAACCGGTTGAAGCGGTGGGTTGCCCCTATTTCGCATGTGATAGTAGCAGCACATTTCCACATGCGAAATTTTTCCCAACAACCCGGCATCAATGATATTCTTTTTTGCTTCCACCAAATGAGGAGTGCTCCTGCGCTGCAAGCCCACTTGCACGGTGCGTTTGTATTTTCGGGCTGCGGCCAATATTGCTTCGCCTTCTATCACATCGGTGCTGATTGGTTTTTGAAGATAGAGGTTAGCTCCCGACTTCATGGTTTCAATGGCGTGCAGGGCGTGCCAATGGTCGGGCGTGCCGATCAGCACAATATCCAATTGATTTTCAGAAAGCATTTTTCTGTAATCGCCATACAGCTTCGGCACTTTGCCAGACTTCTGCCTTTTGCTGACGAGCGTTCCGGCTTCGTTCAATAAATTTTTGTCCACATCGCAAAGTGCAATCACGTCCATTTGCGTAACCTGTATCAACCGGAACAAGTCGCTCTTGCCATACCAGCCCGTGCCGATCAAACCAACTCTCCAAGCCTTTTGTGGATAA
>JANOQB010000467.1:0-16497 GCA_031422215.1 Cytophagales bacterium
CTACCTCATTGAGGTGGCCTTTTTTTATTTCCTGCTGCCGAACCTTGAATTTGAAACTTTGAATCTTACCAAATCCCCTTTGTTTGTTTACTTTTGCTGCGATGAGTTTTAACTATCCGATGTTTCTATGGGCGCTTGGTGCGTTGGCCATACCCATCATCATCCACCTTTTTAATTTCCGCAAAACAACCCGCATCTATTTTTCAAATATCCGTTTCCTCAAACAAATAAAGCAGGAAACCACCCAAAAGCATAAGCTGAAGCAATACCTTGTGCTGGCCTCGCGCCTGCTTTTCTTGTTTTTTTTGGTGATGGCTTTTGCCCAGCCCTTTTTGCCAGCCCGCGAACAGATAAGCTCGCAACGCAATATTGCCATTTACTTAGATAACTCGTTCAGCATGTCGGCACCGGTGGAAGGCAAGGTGCGCGCGTTGGATGCCGCTGTCAACTTTGTGCGCGAGATCGTGAAATTGTTTCCGCCCGAAACGCGGTTCAAATTGCTGACCAACGACTTTGCCCCATTTTCCAATTCATTCAAATCGGGTGTGGAAATAATTGACCAGCTTTCGCAAGTTCGCCTTTCACCCATCAGCCGCACGTTAGATGAAATAACCAAGCGCATAGGTGCACCAGGCAGCACAGTATTTTGGGTATCCGATTTTCAAAAGTCCACCATAGGCAACGAGATTGTTGTTGACTCTACCTGGCAATTGCGCTTAGTGCCCGTGGAATATGAAAGACTCTCCAACGTGTTTGTGGATTCAGTTTTTCTCGACAATCCCTTTGTGATTGGTGGCGAAAAAAATTCGGTGCGCGTTAGGCTGCGCAACGAAGGCCCTCGTGCATTGGAAGGTTTAATTGCCCGGCTTTCTATCAATGGTGTTCAGGCGGCAACTTCTTCCGTCACGTTACAGGCCAATAGTTCGGTGGAAACTTCCTTCGATTTGTCGGGCTCGTTAAAGGGGTATAATAAAGCTGTGTTTAGCTTCACCGACTTTCCGGTAAGTTTCGACAATGAGTTTTATTTCACACTCAATTATACGGGCAAACTAAAAGTGATAGAAGTAAAAGCCGATGAAGCAAGCACCTATATAGAAAAAGTGTTTGGCAGCCGCCAGCTTTTCGATTTCAAATCCTATTCAGTAAAAAATATAAATTATAGTTTGATCAACGAAGCCGACCTGGTGGTGGTGAATGGTCTCAACAAGATTGAATCTTCGTTGAGCAATGTTTTGCAGTCATACCGTTTGGAGGGCAGCTTGTTGGTGATCAGTGGTGCGCAACCGGAATTGGATTCGTATAAAAATTTATTGGGATTGCCCAACCTTACAAAAACCGAAATGGCCGAGATGGAAGAATTGGACAGACCTGATTTTAAAAACCCTTTTTTTGAAAATGTGTTTGAAGAGAAGACTTCGGCCCTTGCTATGCCGCGCGCAAAAAAAATGGTTGACTGGGGTCCCGATCGCTCAGCCATTCTCCGTTTTAAAAATGGACTGCCGTATCTATCGCGTTTTGGAAACACATTTTTGATGGCCAGCCCGCTGGAAAAAAGTTCAACCGATTTTTTTAACAACGCCATGTTTGTTCCTGTCATGTACCGCATTGCATCCAGCGGTAAGAAAGCCGAGAGAAAACCATATTTCTATCTTTCTTCATCGCTTGTCACCATTCCCATCGACAGCCTGACAGGCGAGGAACCCGCCAAACTGATTGGGCAGCAGGAGTTGGTACCTTCGCAAAGAAGATTGGGCGACAGGCTTTTGTTGGAGATACCGCGCTTTTCCGTAAACCAGGGTTTCTACCATGTAACGCACCAGCGCGACACGCTCGACCTGATTGCTTTTAATCTGGAAAAAGGTGAGTCGCTGTTAGGCCAGTTTAATGGCGAAGAAATAAAAACTGCACTGGGTGGGGGCAACCACATTTCAATTTTCAAGACAACTTCAACAGATACTTTCAGCAACGAAATAAAAGAGAGATATTTGGGCACGCCCTTGTGGAAGTATGCCTTAATGCTGGCTTTGTTTTTCCTGCTGGCGGAAGTTCTATTGATCAGGTTTTTAAAGTAATTTTGAATTATGTCAACAAGAGACGCATTATCAGAAGAGATTAAAAGCATTCCTGAAAATCTTTTGAATGAATTGTATGATTGTCTCCTCTTTTTGAAATACAAGAAGATGGAAAGCAAAAAGGGAATACCGCCCATACATACAGCATCAGAAAAAGTTTTATCCCGCGATTGGGATTCACCCGAAGAAGATGAGGCATGGAAGAATTTGTAAAAGGTGACATTGTAGTTGTGCCATTTCCATTTTCGTACGCCTCACTTGCCACAAAGTCACTAAGGCACAAAGAAATCACGAAGTGCGCAACATCAGATATTAATTGAAGCTGGCGAAATTTAGCTTATGAAAACACTAATCCGGTCTGCACAAATTTTATCCCCCCAATCTTCCTTTCACAAAAAAATTAAGAACGTACTAATTCAAAACGGACGGATAGAAGATATTGGTGATAAAAATTATACAGCCGACAAAACCATTGAGGCCGAGGGCATGATCCTTTCACCGGGCTGGTTCGACCTGGGTGCCAGTGTGGGCGACCCCGGTCACGAACAGCGCGAAGACCTTGCTTCTTTGGCAAAAGCGGCAGCAGCAGGCGGCTTCACCGAAGTGGCCGTGCTGCCCAACACGCACCCTACAGTTCAAACTAAAAATGAAGTCAGTTACATAACAGGCAACAACCAAAACAGGTTGGTGCAAATACATGCGTTGGCAGCGGTAACAAAAAATTGCAAAGGAGAAGAACTTACTGAGATGATCGACCTGCACGAAGCCGGGGCGGTGGCTTTCACCGATGGCCTCAAGCCGGTGTGGCACACCGATATTTTTCTCAAGTCGCTTCAATATCTGCAAAAGTTTGATGGCTTGCTGATCGATCATCCCGAAGACATTTGGCTTAATCTGTTTGGGCAGATGAGCGAAGGCACCAACAGCACCATGCTGGGCTTGAAAGGCATGCCGCGTATAGCCGAAGAAGTGGCAATAAGGAAAAACTTAGAGCTGTTGAACTATGCCGGTGGCCGGTTGCATTTTTCAAAACTTTCTACGGCCAAAGCAATAAATATAGTGCGGGCCGCAAAAAAGAGGGGATCGAAAATCAGTTGCGATGTGGCTGCCTATCAGGCATTGCTCAGCGATGATTTGCTTTCTGATTTTGATACCAACTATAAAGTAAACCCTCCGCTGCGCGAAAAAGCCGATCAGGACGCATTGATCAAAGGGTTGAAAGACGGCACCATTGATGTGATCGTGAGCAACCATGTTCCGTTGGATGATGAAAGCAAGTTTCTGGAATTTGACCTGGCCGATTTTGGAATGATAAACCTGCAGACTTTTGCATCGCAAGTGGCCACGTTGGCCGCCTCGGTGGAGATGGAACTGCTGATAGAAAAAATTACCGATGCCCCGCGCAGGTTGTTGAGCCTGCCACCGGTGGTGATCGAAGTGGGCGAGAAAGCAAACCTCACTTTGTTTGATCCGGCTTGCGAGTGGACTTTTACCCACGAAGCCAATCAATCGAAATCAAGAAATTCTCCGTGGCTTGGTAAAACCCTTACAGGGAAAGCAGTGGCCGTGTTCAATAATTCTAAACAAGTGTTGGATGTTTGATTCAGTAGCGCGCATGGTGCGCATCGCTGTACGCAATGGATTGATAGCCGGGGCTCTTGGTTTTTTTTTGTTGATCGCCCTGTATTACATGGGCAAGCACCCCTTTTTGTTTCCGGTCTATTTTGACTTTCGCCTTATTCTGTTGTCGGTTTTTATTGTGATGACTTTAAAGGAACTTCGTGACGGTTATCAGGAGGGCATCCTTTATTTTGGCCAGGGTATGATGAGCTCTTTTTTGTTCACGCTGGTGTTTGCCTTGTTGATTTCTCTGCTGATTTGGGTTTTTTGTCTGGTGGTGCCACAATTTCTCGCCAACTATATAAGCACAGCCATTGCACAGTTAAATGCAATACAGCCGGCTGTGATTGAGCAATTGGGAAAAGAAGCCTATCAACAAAGCCTCGATAAGTTGCCAGCAACAAAAGGTATTGATTTGGCACTCGATTACTTTTTAAAAACCTTTATCATCAGCTTTTTTATAAGCATAATAATATCAGTAATTTTAAGACGACAACCAAAAACCAATTAACTATGGAAGAAACAAAAGAACAACCAACCCTTATGAATCATGCTATTCGTTGGGGCCTTATTGTGGCAGGCGTAAGTATCACAATGACAATTTTGTTGTACATCATTGATTATTCTTTGATGGTGCAGTTAAAAGTACTGTTCTCATTGCTCGCCATTTATCTCGGCATTACTATTTACGCAGGTATTGATTATCGCAAGTCTGTGGGAGGTTTTCTTGCTTACGGCAAGGCCTTCCAACATGGTTATCTTATTTTGATTTTATCGGGTTTGATCGCCACTTTGTTCGCTGCCATTTTATACAATGTGATTGATCCTGAACTCCCTCAAAAGCTCACCGATGCATCCATCGAAAATACCCGTGAGATGATGGAAAATTTTGGTGCACCGGAAGATGCAATTGATAAAGCAATTGAGGATGCCAGGGAGCGAACGGCTAAACAATTTACACTGGGTGGTCAAGCGTTGGGGTATTTAACGATATTGGTTGCATCGGCAATCATGGCTCTAATTTCGGCTTTGATTGTGCGGAAGAATGAGCCCGTTGAAGTATAATGAACATTTCTATAATTATCCCTGCCAAAGACGAGCAGGAATCCATACCCGAACTAAGCGAGTGGATAAGCCGTGTGATGCAAGAGCACGGCTTTTCTTATGAAGTTATCTATATTGACGATGGCAGCACCGACCACACGTGGCGCGAAATACAAAAAGCAAATGTCATCAACTCCTCTTTCAAGGGCATTAAGTTCAACCGCAATTTTGGAAAGTCTGCCGCATTGCACACCGGTTTTAATGTAGCACAAGGTGATGTGGTGATCACTATGGATGCCGACCTGCAGGACAGTCCTGATGAAATACCGGGCCTCTACCGGATGATCAAAGACGATGGCTATCAGTTGGTGAGCGGCTGGAAAAAAAAGCGGCACGACCCGCTTTCAAAGAAAATTCCCTCTAAGTTTTTCAATTATGTTACCCGCAAAATATCGGGCATCAAACTGCATGATTTCAACTGCGGGCTAAAAGCCTATCACCATCAGGTGGTAAAAAATATTTCGGTGTATGGCGAAATGCACCGTTACATACCGGTGATTGCCAAGTGGGCCGGCTTTACTAAGATCACGGAAAAAATAGTGGAACACCGCGAGCGTAAATACGGACAGACAAAATTTGGGTGGGAGCGGTTTGTGCGTGGCTTTCTCGATTTGCTTTCCATAACATTCATCGGCAGGTTTGCCCAGCGGCCCATGCACTTCTTTGGTGCCTGGGGCATTGTTTCATTTTTGTTTGGCTTCGGGTTTACCGTAAAAATCTTGTACGATAAAATCGACTCGGTATTTATTTCCAAAATACCCATGAAGCGCGATGTAACCCAACAACCTTTGTTTTATCTCGCATTAGTGGCCGTGGTGATTGGGGTGCAACTTTTTCTCACCGGCTTCATTGCCGAATTGCTGGCGCGGCAATCGGTTTCAAAAAAGAAATACTTGGTGATTGACAGAGTGGGGGTTAGGGAAAGCAAAAGTGAATTAGCGTAGTTAAAAAAAAGTAGGCAGCAAGGAGACAGTAAGCAGTCACCAGTAGGCAGTACCATGTGTTGATGACTCTTATATTTTTATTTACTCACATGAACGACCCAATAAAAAATAGGGAGTGATTTAACCAAGACTGTTATCCCTACTGCCTACTGCCTACTGCAATACCGCCTACTTTTTATTTACTCCCCCACCACCACATCGTGCGTTTTGCACAACTCATCCAATTCGCTTCTCCATTGAGCAATCAATTCTTTTGCCAAGTCCAGGTCTTTGTTTGCTTTTTCGATTATTTGTGGATCTTGTTTTTCGATAGCTTCCATGATCAATTTAAATGCTTCCAATTGATCGCCAGCAGCCATCACATACTCCTGGTGCATCTTCTGCAATTCGGGCGTGGCTGGCTTGATGGACTGCAGGATGGAATAAAATTCCTCATAAGGAGGAATTACATTTTGCTGAATGGTATAGTACATGATCGAATCGTTCTGGTAATTTTCTCCGGCCACGCTGCCGTAGGTGTCAATGGCCTTCGCTTCCAGGTCAGTCAGTTTGGGCATTTCAACATTAATGTAGTTGATCAGGTCCTTTTGCACAGTAACCGTGCAGGCCGAGAGGATTGACAAGAGCAGCAATGACAAAAATAATTTTTTCATAACAGTTTTGGTTTTTTGGTTTTGAACTTAGCATGAGTTGTTGATACTAAGGTAGGTTTTTAGTTTTATTAACTTATGTTACGCGTATATCATATTTCATTGTTTTTTCTTAATGAAACTTCGTGGCTTGGTGCCTTGTGGCTCAATTTTCACATGCCTCAACTTGCCACGAAGTCACCAAGACACAAAGAAATCACGAAGTGCGCTTAATATAAGATATTAATTGGAACCAAAATTCTCTTACTTTTGTCACCCATTACGAAATGAGCATCGTTCTTTGAATTTTGCGGCAGGGATAGAAGTGGAAAGCCCACAGTGGTGCGCCTCGCACCACGAGGACTTGAAGCGGATAGCTCCGCTTTGCGAGAGCCCTCGTTTAATCGGGGCCCGCAAGCCGCCCACCTTCGTCTATGACTTTGGTGGGCAAGCCCAAATTTTTTGCCAACTGCTTACTGCCAACTGCCTACTTTTTTAATGGGGCTGACCGGTTTTGACAGGATGCGTAAGGGTGTAAGCCAGCATGCAGGCTCATGGGATGAGAGCCTTAAAAGATAGTCCTACAACCATAAGTGGCGAGAATACTTACGCCATGGCTGCTTAATCTGACCTAAGGTTAGATTAGCTTATCCGCTGATAAGATCGGTGGAGGCCATCATCGCCCGGTACTCTGTTTAGCGGTGCCGGAACCGCGGTGTCGAAAGCATAAACTGGGCCTCGCTGTTGTTGCGCAGCGTTGTTGAGAAAACAGTAACTACGGAATGATTTGGCTGTTGCCTGCCTTGTTGTTCCCGACAATCAAAGTCAACTAAGCATGTAGAACGTACACGTTTATCTTCTCTGGACCAGGGTTCGATTCCCTGCAGCTCCACGTGCCCTCCATAGCTTTAGCGAAGGAGGGCTTTTTTATTTATTGACTTTAAACGGATAAAACGCAGAGCACCTGCCTATCGGCAAGGCAAAACTCTGCGCAATTCAGTTCTCTACTTTTTGAAAAGGTAGGAGATCATAGGTTTGTGGAGAAAGTTTTTTTAACCCACACCGTCATAGAGCCAAATTTTAATCGCCTTCCATTACCAAAAACTTTACGAAGGTTCTAAACTTTTTTGGAACCTTGGAACACAAATTGATTTTACCCTTCGTACCTTACTCCCTTAAAATTTATTTTTATGCAATGGCGAGGAAGAAGACAAAGCGGTAATGTGGATGATCAGCGAGGCAGTGGAGGAGGGGGCGGTGGTGGCTTTGGTGGTCTGCCCATCAAGGGGGGTTTGGGTTTGGTCGCAGTAGTTGTTGTGATCGGCTTGCTTACCGGAAAAAATCCGTTGACTCTTTTACAGCAACTGCCGATGGACAACGGTCCTTCGGTTTCACAGTCGGCACCCTACCAGCCTACTGCAGAAGAAGAGCAACTTTCGCAGTTTGTAAAAGTTGTTTTGGCCGACACCGAAGATGTATGGAACCAGTTGATGAACGACTACCGAGAGCCAACCCTCGTGCTTTTCAGTGGCAGTGTGCAATCGGGTTGTGGTTCTGCAGATGCCAGCACCGGCCCATTCTACTGCAGTGCCGATGAAAAAGTTTATATCGACCTCAGTTTTTATGAAGAACTAAAGAGCCGTTTTGATGCACCCGGAGATTTTGCGCAGGCTTATGTGATTGCCCATGAAGTAGGCCACCACGTACAGCATTTGCTTGGCATCACAGATAAAGTACATGGCATGCGCAATCAGCTTAGCGATGAAGAGTACAATAAACTTTCGGTGAAGTTGGAATTGCAGGCCGATTTCCTTGCGGGCGTGTGGGCCCATCACGCCAACAAAAACAACAACAACACTATGATCGAAGAAGGCGACTATGAAGAAGCCATGAATGCCGCCAGTGCCATTGGTGACGATCGTCTGCAAAAGCAAGCCACCGGTCGTGTTGTTCCCGATTCGTTCACGCACGGAACCTCCGCCCAACGGCAACGCTGGTTTAACAAAGGATATAAAACGGGCGACATCGAGCAAGGCGACACCTTCAGTGCCACTGAACTTTAGCAAATCTTTTTGTTGATTACGCAACACTCTATTTAGTTGTTGGTTGTTGAGGTGCCAAGTATCGTCTCCCGCTTCGGGAACGATACGCTATGCCAGTTGCGCTCGATCTCATCGTCCCCGAAACGGGAGACGATGAGGGACAACTGATCCAATAGGGAATATTTTATCTTGAAACTTAAGTGGGCCGGCCCGACAAAAAGGCGGGGGTGCGCTGGGATGCGGGAGGAAGCATCTTTTTGTCATGACTTTTTTTGGGTACTTTTTTGTGTCAAGACAAAAAAGTACCAAAACCGAAAGTTGAGACCAACTAAAGTTGAAAGACAAAGATTTGGTGTGTTTCAATTGTTTGACTTTCTCATGTCATCAACCGGATTAATTTCAATGGTTATGAATAGATTTTTGTGAAAATATATGGCCGCATGGCGAGACGCCACCAGGCTATCCGTTCCAAGTCCGGCCTGCGCACGAGTCCAAGGTACTTCGGGCCCCGATTAAACGAGGGCTCTCGCAAGGCGGAGCTTTGCGCTTCTATCCTTTGCCGGGGTTTCACAGAAATAAGTGTAGTACCATTTCAATGGACCCACCGAAACAATGGTAAATTTGATATGCGCCAGATGATTGTTTTGGATACCAAAAACTCAAATTAGTTGTTGGTTGTTAGGGCAACAAGTATCTTTGATTCAAATGCAAAACGCTGATATCTATTTCTCTCCACTAGCACAAATATTACTTTTTGCCATAGGCGGAATATTTTTCGTGGTGCTCTCTCTGTTTATCTCACGACTGATTCGCCCCAGCCGCCCCAATGCGCAAAAACTTACTACCTACGAAAGTGGCGAAACGCCACAGGGCTTGGCAAGGGTTCAGTTCAACATTAAGTTTTATGTGCTCGCGTTGGTTTTCATTTTGTTTGAAGTAGAGATTGTTTTTTTATTTCCGTGGTCAACCGTTTTTGCAAATACAGAATTGAACAACCAAACGGATGGCGCGTGGGGTTGGTTTGCTTTTACAGAAATGCTCGTGTTTATGTTGGTGCTTGGCGTGGGCCTTGCATACGTGTGGCGAATGGGCCACTTGGATTGGATACAATCCAAACCACAGAAATCGGATTACAAATTGCCTGTGCCAGTTCATTTTTATGAGCAGGTAAACGAAAAATTCAATAGCCTGAAACATCCCGCCAAGGAATAGAAACAATGAGAGGATTACTCGATCAGCAATTTGAAAATGGTGGTGTGATCATCACAAAAGTAGATGACCTGCTCAACTGGTCGCGCTTGTCCTCGTTATTTCCCATGACGTTTGGGTTGGCCTGTTGCGCCATTGAATTTATGAGCACCGGAGGCACCGTGTATGACATGGACCGTTTTGGAATGGTGCCACGTGCCACTCCGCGCCAAGCCGATGTGATGATCGTGTCGGGCACGGTCACGTTTAAAATGGCCGACCGCATAAAACAATTGTATGAACAAATGGCGGAACCTCGCTATGTAATTTCGATGGGCTCTTGTTCGAATTGTGGAGGCCCATACTGGCAACACGGCTATCACGTGGTGAAAGGTGTGGACAGGATTATTCCGGTGGACGTTTATGTGCCGGGCTGCCCACCGAGGCCCGAAGCGTTGATTGGAGGGATACTTAAACTTCACGAAAAAATCAGGAGCGAGAGCAGGATGAGGCCGATTGCATTAGAGAGGCTCACGGAAAAAGATCAGCACCATGCCTGACCTAAAAGATGAATTGCTTTCGCTGATCCGTCAAACTTCCAACGAAGTGACGCTGATCCCTAACTCAACTCCGATTGGTTTGGTCATTAAGAGCGAGGTACTGCTTTCTATTTGCAATCAACTTCATAAAAACCCTTCCACCTATTTCGATATGCTCTCCTGCATCACCGGAATAGACAATGGCCCCGAAGCCGGAACGATGGAAGTGATCTATCATTTATACTCAATCCCGCTCAATCAATCCATGTCGCTGAAAGTTATGTTGCCGCGCGAAAATCCTGAAGTAAAAAGTGTGACTGCAATTTGGAAATCGGCCAACTGGCTTGAGCGTGAAGTGTTCGACATGTTTGGAATAGTTTTCAAAAACCATCCCGACCTGAGAAGGATATTATTGCCAGCCGATTGGAAGGGATTTCCTCTGCGAAAAGATTACAAACACGAAGAGTATTATCGTGGGGTGAGAATAGAATACTAACAAATTGATAATGGACAATGGAGAATTGGTAAGGAAGAAAGAGGAAAATGTTCTTAAACAAAAGAGCTATACTTTTGCGTTGCAGATTGTAATGGTATGTTTGACTTTGCAAGAAAAGCGTGAATTTGTTCTTTCAAAGCAACTCCTGAGAAGCGGAACCTCAATTGGCGCATTGGTGGAGGAAGCAAATCAGGCGGAATCTAAAGCGGATTTTATTCATAAACTTTCAATTGCCAACAAGGAGGCTAATGAAACACATTACTGGATTCGGTTATTAATAGATTCTAAACTTCTTGAATCTGAAAAGGGAGAAGGTTATCTTTTAGAATGTACCGAATTGATTAAAATATTAACTGCCTCAATAAAAACATCAAAGTCAAAACAGTAATCACTATCCACTATCCATTGTCAACTATCAATCATCCATTGAAGGAACAACAATACACATATCGGCCCGATAACTTAGTTGACTCTGAGCCAAACAAGTTCAAAGTAAGCGAACTCAAGTCGGAGGAGATGATATTAAATCTCGGACCGCAGCACCCATCCACGCACGGTGTGTTGCGATTGGAAGTGTTGTCGGATGGGGAAATTGTGAAAGATGTGATCCCGCACATTGGTTATCTGCACCGCTGTTTTGAAAAACATGCCGAGAGCCTTCCTTACAATCAGGTGATCCCCTTTGTCGATCGGATGGATTATGTGGCGGCCATGAATTCCGAGCATGCTTATGCAATGGGTGTTGAACGGATGCTTGGCATCGTTGAACAAATCCCCAAACGCGTAGAATACATTCGTGTGCTCGTGGCCGAGATGAACCGCATCGCCTCGCACCTGATTGCCGTGGGCACGTACGGATTGGACCTCGGTGCGTTCACTCCTTTTTTCTGGGTTATGCGCGATCGCGAACACATACTTCGCTTGTTGGAGTGGGCCAGTGGTGCGCGTATGTTGTACAATTATATTTGGATAGGCGGATTGTATTACGATGTGCCCGTTGGCTTTGAGCCACGCTGCAAAGAATTCATAAAATATTTCCGTCCGAAAGTAAAAGAGTTGGAAACGCTACTGGTGAACAATAAAATTTTTATTGACCGCACGGCCAACGTGGGTGTGCTGCCACTTGACCTCGCGATCAATTGTGGCGTAACGGGCCCCATGCTCCGCGCCTCCGGCCTTCGGTTTGATTTAAGAAGGGTGGATGGCTACTCTGTATATCCAGAACTGGAATTTGAAATTCCAATAGGAGAAGGAAAAATGGGGCAGGTTGGAGATTGCTGGGATCGCACCTGGGTGCGCATGCGCGAGATAGAGGAGTCGCTAAAAATAATGGAGCAATGTCTTGAAAAATTGGAGGGAGAGCATAAGCGCACACGGGAGTTCGATCCGCAGACAATGGTTCCAAAAAAAATCCGCCCCAAGGCACAAGAATTGTATGTGCGTGCCGAAAACCCCAAAGGCGAGTTGGGTTTCTTTTTTCGTGCCGATGGAAAAAGCGACATCCCGTTCCGCTGCAAGGCCCGGGCATGTTCGTTTGTAAATCTTTCTGTGCTGCCCGAAATCAGTAAAGGCGTTTTGATTGCCGACCTGATTGCGATCTTAGGTTCGATTGATATTGTGTTGGGCGAGGTGGACCGTTAGTTCTTTCGAAGAAGTACATCGCGGTTGCGCAGCCATACTGCCTTGTGCATTTTATTGATGGAGCTGATTGAAAAATTTATGGAGGCACCAAGCGAAATCATGCCACCAAAAAATAACCCAGCTGCCAACTGGTTGTTTTGCCTGCTCACGATTGGGCCAACGATTATAGCAACTAACGAGGTGGCATAAAAGAAAACGAACTTCCTCTTGTCCGATCTTGCCATTTCATACATCAGTTGCCCTTCCTTCGATTCTTTGAATTCATATTTGAGGTACTTCAACCGATAGCTTGTTTCATTTTTTATATACCCTCTCCCGCTAAAGTAGATGGCACCTGCCTCATACTTTCTTTTGAGCAAGAGTGAATCGGATTGGGCAGTTGAATGGACAAATGACACTAACAGAAAGATCAGTGTGATAAGTTTCATAGTGTGCATTTCAAAATGTCATGGTTTAAAGACCTCCAAGGTTTTTAAAAACCTTGGAGGTTTTGCTGGAATGGTGTGACATTTTGAAATGCACCCATTTCATAAACATCAAAACGAATATAATTGTAATTTAGTCTCCGTGATAAAAATAGTTAGTTCATCCCAAACCAAAGAACTCGACCAATACACGATCGAACATGAACCCATTGCTTCCATCGATCTGATGGAGCGGGCTTGCAGGGCTTTTGTCAATTGGTTTGTTGAGCGGTATGATGTGTCGCACCGGGTTGGGATTGTTTGTGGCACCGGAAACAATGGAGGCGATGGCTTGGGCATAGCCAGGATGCTGCATGAATTTAATTATCCGGTAAAGGTTTGGATTGTGCGAGGTGCGGCAACAGAGACTTCCGATTTTAAAACCAATTTAAAGCGCATCGAAAATAAAATCGCTATTGCTGAAATCACGGTAAATATTGGTGAGGATATTTTTGGAGATTTTTCAATTTTAATCGATGCAATTTTTGGTTCAGGCCTCACGCGTCCGGTGCAAGGTATTTATGCCGATGTGATCAACTCCCTCAATCACACCAAAGCGATAAAAATTTCTGTCGATATTCCATCGGGCATGTATGCCGATAAACATTCGGAGGGAACAGTTTTCAATGCCGCCCATACCGTCTCCTTTCAATTTCCGAAACTTGCTTTTCTGATGCCGGAAAATAGTAAGTGGACAGGCGAATGGCACGTGGTGGACATTGGTTTGAGCAAGAAGAAAGCAAAAGAGATAATCACTCCTTATTTTTTAACCTCCATAAAAACGGTAAGAGGCACACTCAATCCCCGGAGCAAATTCGATCACAAAGGAAAATTCGGGCATGCTTTGTTGATTGCTGGGTCAACCGGAAAAATGGGTGCGTGTGTGCTTGCGGCAAGGGCTGCCATGCGCTCGGGTGTGGGATTGCTCACAGTCCATGTTCCCAAAAGTGGTTACGTCATTGTTCAAAGTGCCGTACCGGAAGCGATGGCTTTGATCGACTCTACAGAGGATCATTTTTCGGACGATGTTGCGGCAGAAAAATTTTCGGTGGTGGGCATTGGGCCGGGGCTGGGCCAGCATCCCGGCACACACAAGGCGTTGGAAAAGCTCTTAAAGAAATCCAAAAAACCGATGGTGATCGATGCCGATGCGTTGAATATTATTTCGGCCCAACCTTCCTTGCAATCATTGATCCCGGAAGGAAGTATTCTCACTCCCCATCCAAAAGAATTTGAACGATTGGCTGGCACGTGGCCTAATGATTTTGAGCGGCTTGAGTTGTTAAAGAAGTTTTCAACAAAAATAAATTCAGTGATCGTTCTGAAAGGAGCTCACTCCGCCATAGCGTGCCCTTCCGGCAATGTATATTTTAATCCCACCGGCAATCCGGGCATGGCCACCGCAGGAAGCGGGGATGTGCTCACCGGCATACTCACAGGCTTGCTTGCACAGGGCTATGCAGCAGAAGATACCGCCCGGTTGGGGGTGTTTGTTCATGGCCTGGCCGGTGATATGGCAGCAAAGGAAAATGGAATGAATGCCCTGCTTGCCAGCGACTTGATTGCATTTTTGCCAGCGGCCTTCAAAAAATTGGAGTGACCTGGTGCATTTATTTCAACTCATTTTAAACTTTTGGCTTACATGTTGCATCTAATGCGTACCAATGTACGTAGAAGCTAAGTATATGATTTTCAGAAAACTCTTTTTAGGATTCCTTTCGGTGTTGATCTCAGCATCAATCACTTTTGGCCAGGCAAAAGAAGAGGTTTTTTTTCAGCGCACACCCGATCCTATCAAATCGGTGGCAATTTATCCCAACCCGGCCACAGAATTTGTGAGTGTAAAGTTTGAAACCCCCATCGCAAAAAAAATAAAAATTTCCGTGCACAACGTGATTGGCAATGTGATGGAATTGGAAAGAGAGACATTAGATGAATACGAAATCAAGATCAAAGTGAAAGATCTGGCCACAGGCTATTATCTGATTTCCGTTAAAGACGAAAACTCCAACCTGAGCAGCACCTACAAATTTTTGAAGCGCTGATTCCCTCAATTTATTCTTTGCCTGGGAAATCAAAAAATGATTCCTCCCCTTCCTCTGTTAGAAATACCATTCTGTGCTTGGTTTTCTCCGAAACAATAAACATCCTGGTTGATGCTGGGGTATCGGGTTTTGTAAAAAAATATCTTTTGCCTTCTTCGTTTTCATAAAAGTGGTTCCAATAATCCTCCGTCCAACCACTATTGGGTGTAGCATAATAAAAATATAATTCCTTAAACTTCTCTTTGGTGATCTCCTCTTCTGTTTCCATAGGTTGGATTATTAGCTGCCGGAGCGGTAGGCCTCATAGCCGTTGCCCGGCACGAACCTGGGCAAGCCTGGCATTCGTTATCATCGAACAATTGAATGGATTTCTTGCAGCAACTGTTTTAGTGTTCGCTCAAGTAGTGTTCTCTCAATATATCTTCGGCAAAATCGTTGGTGAGATCGCGCACGGACGTGTGCACATGGTTGGCGTTGTTTTGAATGTTATCGTATTCAATCAACAACATGGGGCCTTGAATGCGATAGTAATGCGGAACTCCGTATTTCAATCCGCCCGCCCACGCGAATGAAAGATTATCCATGCCCGCTTTTTTGATTTTCTCCATCAGGGTTTTCGAGAAACCCAATTCATAATTTTTTACAAATACATCGAGCAGTTGAAGAAAAGTTTTCTTTTGATCGTTATCCAACGCATTGAAGGAAATGCCACGGGGCTCGATGTTCGATGCCTTGCGCGAGTTTCCCGTGATAATTTCTTTGGGTGCCTCCTCCGAAACGCGCGCTGTTTTAAGCTGCTCCTCCGACAGGGCATTCACCAGAAGCAACGCCAATTCCGATTCCAACTTCAACGCCTGCTTTCCCTTTTGATCTTCAATATTCACGATGCCTGGGTTTGAGCCGAAAAAAGATGGCGTGGAAGAAACGATCCTTCCTTCGTTCGACACAAAGTTTACCGATATATGATGTCCTTCAAATTTCCAACCCCAGGCCTTGTCGGCCGAGGGTGTGCCGAAGATGCAAAAATGATAGTTGAGCGGGTCGCGATAGCGGCTGTCGGGTGCTTGCTTCTCGATTATGATCAACGCTTTCTCCAACTCAATTATGTCCGTAGCCTTTTTAAAACCTTGTGCGCTCAGCGAGGCTTTCAACAATTCCAGAGCAGCCGTTTTTTGTGTGGCGTTGAAATCACGGAAAGTGGGGCCCTTCCTCTTCAGGGGAACGAAATTAAAATTGAACCGCTCTTCATGCTTGAGTGGAAACACCGCCTGCAACTTCAACTCGGGCGAAAGTGTGGCTAAGAAGTCCTTGGCTTTCTGGGACAAGTCTTGTGCGATCGAAAAATTAATAGAGGCGAGCAGGACAAGGCAGGAGATGGTTTTACTTGGGCGCATAGCTATCCGATTGTAATTCAATTGACGGTTGGGCAAGCTATCAAAAAGCAAGCAAGCTCACAACCGAAAAGTTTGAGTTACCGGCAAACCAGTCTAAAGCTACCTCTCCATCGCCTTCAAGGGCGAAGGTTTGCAGTTTTAAAACATGCGTATATTTGTTTAGCGCGTGGTAATGAACATGCTTATATAAACGAGTTGGGCGCAAACTCGCGACAAAAACTATTGACAAGAACATGATAAAGTAGACTATATAATTTCAACATGAAAAAACTTCTTATATTTTATTTTTGTTTTTTTTGCTTTGACAAATTATCTGCAC
>JANOQB010000468.1:0-2658 GCA_031422215.1 Cytophagales bacterium
GTACAGCCGTTCCAATTTAAACCCGGTGCTCAACAACCTGGGCACGCAGGCTGCCGTCACCACAGGCATTAGCCTCATGCACACACAAAGTTTCAATCAGGTGAAAGACCTGTTGAAATCGGCCCGCGAAAAGCGAAGGAAGGAATTGGAATCCGCCATCGAGCAAGACGAAGCGATATTGGAAGAAGAAGACCAAAAGTGAAATGTCCTTGAAAATTAGTGTGGGCAAATTTGATAAAAGTTTTTTTGCGTCATGGCGAGACGCCACCGGGCTATCCCTGCCTGCACTGTCGCTTCGCAGGCAGGCGTTGCAAGTCCTCACCCCTCCCGCAAAATTGCCTACCCGCAGTTCCGGGCTTTCCACTTCTATCCCTTGCCGAAATACAAATCCATTTGAAACACTGGAGCAACTCTCTTGAAAATCTTGACAACCCATATCAACACCATGCTTCTTGCTTTGATGCTTGGGCTATCTCCATCCATTGCGCAAAGCCAGGCCAGCGACACGCTCAACAACCGAAGGCTTAGGACAGTAATAATTACCGGAGCACTCTCCTACTCGGTTACCATGATCGGCCTCAATTCAATTTGGTACAGTCAACATGGCAAACAATCATTTCGTTTTTTTAATGATGGGCCTGAGTGGAAACAAATGGACAAAGCAGGCCATGCGTTTTCTGCCTTTCAGGTTGCGTCTATCGGCACGCATGCATTGAAATGGAGTGGCGTTTCAAAAAATAAATCGGACAAGGCCAGTTCCATTACCAGTTTCGCCATTCTTTCATCCATCGAAATATTGGATGGGTTTTCGTCTGGCTATGGTGCATCGGCCAGCGATTGGGCAGCTAACGCATTTGGGTCGGGTTTTTTTTTAGGACAGCATCTACTTTGGAATGAGGTAAGGATACACCCCAAGTATTCGTTCCATCGCACGGGTTTTGCCAAGCAACGGCCCACCCTGTTGGGCGATGGATTGCCTGAGGAAATGATCAAGGACTACAATGGGCAAACGTATTGGCTATCGGCCGATATGGACAAGTTTTTGAAATTTCCGAAATGGCTCAACTTGGCCGTGGGCTATGGTGCCGAAAATATGATTTACGCCCGCGACATCCAGAACAATCAGCTCGGCTACAGGCAACTGTTTGTGGCCCTTGACTTCGACCTTACTGCCATCAAATCAAGGTCTAAAGTTGTGAATACGCTACTGTTTTTTGCCAACATGATAAAACTGCCCGCCCCTACCGTGGAGTTTGCGCAAGGCAGGGCAAGGGCCCGGTTCTTTTATTATTGAACAATGTGGGAAAGTTAATTTACGATTTCATATATTCGGCAGACAAAAAACCAAAACCTTATGAACATTAATGCATTTCTGAAAAAATATGCCGACCAAATTGGAGGTCAATACTCAGCATACAACGATGAGCAGTCCATCCTTATCGTGCCCGTTTCCGGCAATCGGTTTCAAACCGTGATTGGCACTATCAAAAAGAATGAGCTTTACAATCGCAGTTTGATAACGCTGAATTCAAAAGTTTGCGATACCAACGCAGGCATCAACTACCGAATGCTGTTAGAGCAAACCACCTACTTCAACTATTGCCGCTTCATCATACAGGAAAATCACTTGCAAATTGAAGCGGTGGCGGCCGTGGACGGGATAACCGAAGCGAGCGTAAAAGAAATGGTGCAGGAAGTTGCCAACCTGGCCGATCAATATGAGATGAAATTGACTGGATCGGATATTCATTGATCAACTTTCTTTGACAAGTAAAAATTTCAAAATAATATCGATCAAATGTCAATCGAATATTGCAAACCTTAGTAGAAAACGATAAGCCTTAGAAACAGAACCTTATTACCTTATCTTGAATTTTAGAGAGTCAATCACAATAAGTTAATAAGGTTTGCCTCTCCTCAATCTCGCTATCTCTACTAAGGTTTAGCCTCGCCAAATCAGGAGGAAGTTATTTTGAAATTTTTACTAACATGTTTGTTGATTGAAGAAAACTATTTTTGGTGGCATATGGCCTACAACGAAAAATTAGCCGACCGGATTAGGGAAGCACTGGTGGGAACGCCAAAGACAATTGAGAAAAATATGTTTGGCGGTGTGTGCTTTATGGTGAACAATAAAATGTGCGTGGGCGTTGTGAAAGATGAAATGATGTGCCGCATAAATCCGGAAATACAAGATGAAGCCGTGGAGCGTGATGGGTGCCGGGTCATGGACTTTACGGGCAAACCCATGAAGGGTTATATCTTTGTGAGCGAAGAAGGCATGAAGTCGAAGAAAGATTTTGAACATTGGATAAGCCTCGCATTGGAATTCAACAAAGTTGCCAAAGCCTCAAAGAAGCAAGTCAAAAAAAAAGTAACCCGCCATTAGTCAGTATCCGAGAATCCAGAATCCAGAATCAAACATCCAACATCCAGAATCCAGTCTCCACAATCCATCATGCCAAAAAAAATCCTCATCACGCGTATTATCCCCAGTCTTGCTCAAGAGTTGCTCACCCAAGCCGGTTTTGAGGTAAGCGTGTGGGAAGGAGACGGCCCCATGAAGCAGGCACAATTGATAGAGCGGGCCAAGCAAGTAAACGCGCTGCTGCCCCTGGGCGCAGATAAGATCGACAAATATTTTTTCAGTCAGTGTGG
>JANOQB010000469.1:0-1555 GCA_031422215.1 Cytophagales bacterium
GAGCGTTGGCTTCATCCCCACAGGCTGGTATCCTACGTCTGTAAAAGTATTCAACAAAAAAATCTGGGTCACCAATGGAAAGGGTAGTCGTTCGCTTGCCAACCCGAAAGGCCCCTCTCCCTATCATAGAAATACAGACTCCACACAATACATTGGAGCCTTGTTCAAAGGTACGTTGACCATTGTCCCTCAGCCTGCGAGCGATGTTCTTTCCGTTTACTCAACTACCGCCTATAAAAACAGTCCTTATAACAAGGAGATTGAAAAACTTGCGGAAGGCGAGGAGGGCAATCCCATTCCGCGCAAGAAGGGCGATCCTACTCCTATCAAATATGTGTTTTATATCATCAAAGAGAACCGCACCTACGATCAGGTGTTGGGCGACATGCTCCGAGGCAATGGAGACTCCACGCTTTGTTTGTTCCCGCAAAAAGTAACGCCCAATCACCATTCGCTTGCCAATGAATTTGTCTTGTTGGATAATTTTTATGTGAATGCCGAGGTGAGTGCCGATGGACACAACTGGTCGATGGCCGGTTATGCCAACGACTACGTGGAAAAGACATGGCCAACCAATTATAGTTCGCGTGGGGGCACTTATGATTACGAAGGATCGCGTGAAATTGCATTTCCAAAAGATGGCTTCATCTGGGACTATTGCCAGCGTGCCGGAGTAAGTTATCGCAGCTACGGAGAATTTGTTCACAACGGAAAAGCAAATTTGAAATCCCTTGAAAATCATTTCGACAAGGATTTTCCTACTTACAATCTTTCCATCCCTGATATGACGCGCTTTGAAAAATGGAAGCACGATTTTGATTCGCTGGTGTCGCTTGATGCTTTGCCACAGCTAAGCACCATCCGGTTGCCCAACGATCACACTTCCGGTGCCAAGGTAGGGATGCCCACACCGCGCGCGATGGTTGCCGAAAATGATATGGCCTTGGGAAAAATGATAGAACACCTGAGCAAGAGCAAAGTATGGAAAGAGGCCGCAGTTTTTATTTTGGAAGATGATGCACAGAACGGCCCCGATCATGTGGATGCACACCGGTCGATCGCATTTGTGATCAGCCCGTTTGCAAAGCGCAATCAGGTGGTTAGCCGCATGTACTCCACGGCCTCCATGCTGCGCACGATGGAACTCATTTTAGGATTGCCGCCCATGAGCCAGTATGATGCAGCGGCCACCCCTATGTGGGAGTGTTTTACTTCTACTGCCGATGTTACTCCCTATCAATGGAAACCTTCCACCTATAACATCAAAGAGATGAACACACAGCATACTTCCATCGCCAAGCGATCGGCTGAATTTAATTTGGCCGTGATGGATACCGCACCCGACCTGGAGTTTAACGAAGTGATTTGGAAAACCATCAAAGGCTTGAACAGCGTGATGCCCTCACCCGTGCGCAGTGCTTTCATTCTTCATTTTGAAGAGAGCGAAGAGGAGGAATGAACTCAACTACGCCTTCATCCTCCTGATAAAACCGGATCATCTCCTTCATAAAATTAACATGTATGCAGTCTATCCAAGCCGGTGAAATATTGGTGA
>JANOQB010000470.1:0-4244 GCA_031422215.1 Cytophagales bacterium
AAGAGTGTTGGCACAAAAGTCTTTATAAATGGTTCAACACCATTGTTGCTAACGAACTCTATAACCTTATCGCGGTTTGCTTTTTTTTCGTCTGTATCGGCATAGGCCGATGAATGGAGCAATACCAACTTTTTGCAAAATGCCGGCTCGCGGGCTGCTATGGCAAGAGCCACATATCCGCCCAGCGAATGGCCTACCAAAACGGGTACTTCAATTTTTCTTTCCTTTAGCCATGCGAGGATTATTCCGGCAATCAGATCAATGGAAACTGGCCCTGGCGGAAGCGGGCTCATACCAAATCCCGGAAGATCAATTGAAATGACCCGACAATAGCGAGAAAGTTTTTTGTCAAACCCATTCAAAATTTTGTGGGTTTCGAAGAAGCCATGAATAAGTAGGATAGGTGTGCCTTCGCCCTGTTCTTGGAAGAAAAGGTTCATTTCAAACAACCACTTTTGCTGAAACGTGCATGCTTATTATTGAACTCACAATTCCATCCGGGTCAAAGCCGCATTCCCTATGAAGGTCTATTTGCTCTCCATGCTCAATCACCCCATCGGGTATGCCAAGCCTTTTTACCTCGGCAGTATAATTATTGTCGGCCATAAATTCCAGCACGGCACTGCCAATGCCACCCTGAATGCAGCCGTCTTCTACGGTGATTATTTTTTTGAATGAGGAAAATACTTCGTGAAGCATTTCTTCATCCAAGGGTTTTGCAAAACGCAAATCATAATGGGCCGGATTGATCCCCTGCTTTTCCAATTTATTGCAGGCCTCTATGGCATAGTTGCCCATGTGCCCAAACGTTAAAATGGCAATGCCCTCTCCATCTTTTATTTTTCTTCCTTTTCCAATTTTTATTTCTTCGAAGGGTGTGCGCCACACGGGCATTACACCCTGGCCTCTTGGGTAGCGTATGGAAAAAGCTTGTTCTGTTCTTGGAAGTTGAGCGGTAAACATTAAGTTGCGCAACTCTTTTTCGTTCATGGGCGCTGCCACTATCATGTTGGGCACGCACCGCAAATAAGCAATGTCGTAGGCTCCATGATGGGTGGGTCCATCGGCACCGGCAAAGCCAGCACGGTCCAAACAAAAATTTACCGGAAGGTTTTGGATGCACACATCGTGTATCACCTGATCATAAGCACGCTGCATGAACGAGCTATAGATGTTGCAAAACGGCACGAGCCCTTGTGTGGCAAGCCCTGCCGAAAAAGTAACTGCATGTTGCTCGGCAATGCCAACATCAAAAGCACGCGTGGGCATTTCCTTCATCATGATGTTCATGGAGGACCCTGAAGGCATGGCTGGTGTTATTCCAATTATCTTTTCATTTTGTTTGGCAAGCTCCACCAAAGTATGACCAAACACATCCTGATACTTAGGGGCCTGCGGAGTCTCGTGCACTTTCTTGTGTATCTCTCCCGAAATTTTGTCGAAGGTGCCGGGCGAATGCCAGGTGGTGGCGTTTCCATTTTCGGCCGGGCCGTATCCTTTGCCTTTCACCGTAACGCAATGCAAAATTTTTGGGCCTTTGATATCTTTTAGGTCGCGCAACACGGCTACCAAGTGATCCACATCGTGGCCATCTACCGGGCCGAAGTAGCGCAGGTTGAGCGACTCAAAAAGGTTGCTTTGACTGAGCAAAGTTGACTTGATTCCATTCTCAACCTTCGATACAATCTCTTGGGCATTTTTTCCAAAGTGCGAAAGTTTGCCCAGCAAATTCCACACTTCATCTTTCAGGCGGTTATAAGTTCTTGAAGTAGTGATGTCTGTCAAATAATCTTTTAGCGCCCCCACGTTAGGGTCTATCGACATGCAATTGTCGTTGAGGATGATCAGCAAATTGGTATCGGAAACACCCGCGTGGTTCAGTCCTTCGAATGCCATGCCGCCCGTGAGCGCCCCATCGCCAATCACGGCAATGTGTTGTTTATTTTCCTGCCCCAGATATTTTGATGCCGTGGCCATGCCCAGGGCAGCAGAAACAGATGTTGAAGAGTGGCCTACGCCAAAGGCATCATATTCGCTTTCGTTTCTTTTGGGAAAACCCGATATGCCTTTATAAAACCGGTTGGTATGAAATGAATCTCTGCGCCCCGTTAATATCTTATGTCCATAAGCCTGGTGGCCCACATCCCAAACAAGCTGATCGGTTGGGGTATTGAATATATAGTGAAGCGCCACGGTCAGCTCCACTACACCCAAACTGGCACCAAAGTGGCCGCCATACACCGACACATTATCAATAATAAAGTGGCGCAGTTCGTCACACAATTGAACCAATTGGGCCTGATCCAATTTTTTAAGATCATCAGGGCTGTTTATCTGTGCCAGCAGTTTTCCGGGTGTTATCAGCATTTGCTATTGGGATTTGCCATCGATAATCCTTAAACAAGCACAAAAGGTAAGTGTTTTGAATGATTTTCTGGCTCGCGGTTGCAAATTTATGCAATTCGGCAATAAGCCGGAATCAGATAGGGCTTTGTCTAAATATAAAATCCAGAAAATCATCAAAACCTGTTTATTTTTGCCCTCCAATTTATTCTTATGGAACAAGAAAGTTTTGAAATACGCCTGCCACTTTTTGAAGGCCCCTTTGACCTGCTGTTATTTTTTATCGAGCGCGATGAGCTGGACATCAATGACATACCCATCTCTAAAATAACCAGCGATTTTCTGGAGTACATCAGGCGGCTGGAAACATTGAACATAGAAGTGGCCAGCGAATTTATATTGGTAGCGGCCACGCTTATGCGGATAAAATCCAAAATGCTTTTGCCGCGCCCGCAGTTGGATGAGCAAGGCAACGAAATTGACCCGCGCGAAGAATTGATCAAGCACCTGATGGAGTACAAAAAATACAAGTCGGTCGTGGATCAACTCCATAAGCTGGAGGAAACAGAGTTGATGAAGGAGAAGCGTGGCAACCTGATGAAGGAGCTAAGGGCACTGGCCGAATCAACCAACGTGGAAGCCGAACTTCAGGATGTGGATTTATTCAAGTTGCTCGTTGTGTTTGAAAAAGTGCTGAAGCGGGCCGAAGAAGACAAGAACCGTCCGGTGCACCAGGTGATTCAATATCCTTATACTGTGGAGGGCCAGAAAGAATTTATTTTGAATGAAGTAACCATAAAGCCGCGCGTAGCCTTTACTGAATTGTTTGAACATACACACACCCGCATTGCTTTGATATTTAATTTCCTGGCAATCCTTGAAATGCTGTCAACCGGATTGTTGAGCATACAAGTTGGCGAGGGGTTTAACAATTTTTGGGTAATGAGGTCGGAGGTGCAGTTGGTAGATTAGGCTAACTATTGTGATCCAACTTACGTTAAATTTCTGCTTCTAACATTCGTAGTGATATGGGAAATAATTTTTCATCTTCAATTTCCCCTATTGTCCACCAGCCCGCCTGTAAGCCTTACCAAATCTACCCTTGTGGCAATGCTGTTGTAGATGGCAAGATAATTTTCGAGGGCCGCGCGCTGATAGCTGTCTTGCACAATGCGAAGGTCAATGGCACTTAACGCACCATTCTTATAGCGCTCATTGGCAAGGGATAGGTTTAGCTCCGCAGCCTGCAAGCGTATCTGCGCAATTTGCACCAACTGCCTGCGCAGGTTATATAAATCAAAGCTGGCGAGCAAATCGTTTTCCAGCGACAGCTTGAGTTGATCGGTGCTGATCTGTGCAATCTTTTCCTGTATCTGCGAATTTTCTACGGCCCTTCTTATTTGGCCACCATTGAACAGTGTAAAGCGCAAACCAAAATTCGCGTAAGCCCCATAGCTATTTCCGGTGAGTGTTTGTGCCTTTAATGCAGTTTCATTCACGGTATTGTACACCGGTGCGTTTGGGTCTCGGTTCAAAAATCCCACTGTGTTTTCAATGGTGTTTCCTGTGGCCGTTCTAAAGTTTGCATTCAATTGGTCCAAACTTCCGTTGGCACCGAGGTTCAATAAAACAGTGGGCGAATAATTTGATGTGGCCTGTTGGGTTGCATTGCGAAAAAGCTCCTGACTGATATACTGGTTTTTCAAGTTTGTGTTGGAGCTGATCATCTTGTCGCGCAAATCTTCATAGCGATACTCTTCATTTTCGAAAGGAAGTATATCAGTAAGTTGGTAGGTCTTGTTGATATTCTCGTTGAGCAAGAGATTGAGATCGCGCATGGCGTTTTTCAAAAAAATCTGTTGCTGCAAAACACTGGCTGAATCGGTGAGGTAATTGTTTTG
>JANOQB010000471.1:0-9435 GCA_031422215.1 Cytophagales bacterium
AATTCTCCACTATGATTTACAATTCCATCATCGAAACCATTGGCAATACGCCTATGGTGCGCCTTAACAAAGTGACCAAAGGAATAGCGGGCACCGTGCTGGCCAAAGTTGAATATTTTAATCCGGGCAACTCCACCAAAGACCGCATGGCCGTGAAGATGGTGGAGGATGCCGAGAAGACGGGCCTGTTAAAACCCGGTGGAACGATCATCGAGGGCACATCGGGCAACACGGGTATGGGCCTGGCCCTTACTGCGTTGGCCAAAGGCTACAAATGCATTTTCACGATGGCCGACAAGCAATCGCAGGAGAAGATAAACATCTTGCGAGCGGTGGGTGCCGAAGTGATCGTGTGCCCGACCAATGTAGAGCCGGACGACCCGCGCTCTTACTATTCTGTTGCCCGCAAATTGAACAAGGAAATTCCCAACTCGATTTATCCCAATCAATACGACAATCCATCCAATGCGATGGCGCACTATGAAACTACCGGCCCCGAAATATGGAAACAAAGTGAAGGGACCATTACCCATTATGTGGCCACCGTGGGCACAGGCGGATCCATGTGTGGCACCGCCAAATACTTGAAGGAGCAAAATCCAGCGATGGTAGCGGTTGGCATCGACACCTATGGCTCTGTGTTCAAAAAATATAAAGAGACGGGCCTCTTCGACAAAAATGAAATCTATCCTTACCTCACCGAAGGCTTTGGCGAAGACATACTTCCGAAAAATGTTGACTTTGATGTGATCGACCAGTTCATCAAAGTTACCGATAAAGATGGCGCGATCATGGCGCGAAGGCTATCGCGCGAAGAGGGATTGTTTGTTGGCTGGAGCAGTGGTTCGGCTGTGCATGGGGCCTTGGAATATGCCAAAGAGAATTTTAAAAAAGATGATGTGATGGTCATTCTACTGCCCGATCACGGCACACGTTACTTAAACAAAGTGTATAACGATCAGTGGATGAAAGACCACGGCTTTCTGGAAGAGCGCACCTATGGCACTGCGCGCGAAATAATCGCCAGGCGCAATGGCAAGGATAATTTATACACCGTGAAAATCAATTCCACCATTGGCGATGCCATACGCATCATGAACCAACAAGGTGTGGACCAGGTGCCCGTTACGGATGCCAATGAATTTGTGGGAAGTGTGACAACCTCCAACCTGATCGAAAAAATAATCAACGATCCTTCCATCAAAGATAAACCGGTGGGCGAAATCATGGACAAGCCCATGCAGGTAGTAGCGTTGGATAGCACCCTCGATGTACTGTCGTCCTTGCTCAACAAAAGCAACAAGGCCCTTCTTGTGCGCGATGCCAACGAGGTGGCACACATCATTACCCAACATGATATTTTAAAGGCGATAACTTCGTAGGGAGAGAATTGAATTTCGAATGATGGATTTTGAATGATGAATGCTGAATTTAGGCTCTATGAAGTTTAGCGAGGCTGCCTGTCCAGTAGGCAGGGTCGTGGCAATTTATCCTCGCCACACTATCCAAAATGGAGCCTTCACTTCCACAATCACCATCGATGATCATCACTACTTTCAAATTTTTTGAATGTTGATCACTCCTCCAGTATCTCAATCTCAACCCGCACGTTGGCCTGTGCCAAGGCATGGTTTTTATCATAGATGGCATTCTTTCCTCCCCAGGCTTTTATTTCCATCCTGCTTTTGTCTATGCCTTGACTGATAAGGTAACTTTGCATAATCTTTGCGCGCTCCTCCGACAATGTTGCTGCGGAGGCCCTCTCTTCATGGTTTTTTAACGATAAGCTGAAATAATCCTGGCTATCACCGAGGGTAATAAGTTTGCCCGATGAATTGCCGTTTGTGTGGCCATGGATTTTTATTCGCGAGGTGGGCCTTTCCTTGAGCATTTCAAGAAGTGCATTTACTTCAAAGCGCGATTCGGGGCGCATAATGGCCGCATGGTTGAAATAATAGACATTGTACATGATAACTTTGTCCCCTTTTTTCAACCGTACCAAATCAAATGAAACTACAATGTTGCCATCTTGCACCGATACTGCATCTTCAATTTTCGGTTCGAGGAAGTTAACAGGCAGTTGTACTTTTTGATATCCAAACACATCGCACACCACGGCAATATTGCCCGATTTGTTGATGGGCTTAACCTTCACCACATCATTTCCACGGTACGACACAACTTTGCGCCCTTTGATAATATCCGCATCAAAAATATCTACATCGCCAACAATTTCCTGACTTGTGTCGATGGATCGGATTTTAAAAATGAAAGGCTTGCTCCCATCCGCGGCAACCACCGGCTCAACGGGCTGTTTTATTTCTGGTTGCTCAACAATGGGGTTTGCAACCACCTCTGCCACCGCCTCATCCTTGAGTTCGGTTTTTTCTACCACTGTATTTTCTTTTTCATTTTTTACCACTCTTGGGTTTTCGCCAAGCAGCCCCGTGTAAACCCAGGTGTCAGAATAATTTTGACCCTTTTGCAAAACGAGGGCCTGAGCCAATGCTACGTTTTTGTCTGGCGTTTCAGTAACAAACACATAGTAAAGTTTTCGGTGTGGATTGAGAGCGTGGGTGGCGCCTGGAATTTCCTTCTTCGCATTTTCGGTAAACTCCTGGGCGTTGCGCGGATTGGCGAAGGCACCTATCACCACATAGAAGTTTGAATCGGAGTTTTGGCCGATGGCAGGATTATAAAGAGTCGCGTTTATGATTTGCGATGCTACCAGAGCGATAACAAAATAATGTTTCTTCATAGGTTGAAGTTTGGTGATGCAGACCACTATTATTTCAACGATCATTTAGGTCTGCAAAAAAATGATCATCTGCTAAATATCTTTTTGATGATGCTTTTCTTTTTTCCAAGGCTCGTAAGGTCATCAAGGGCTGTTCGCAAATAAACCAAGAAAGAACTGTCTTTGAGGATAAAACTTTCAACACCCATTTTTTCCACAGTCTTTCTCAATTCTATATCGGTATCTGCTGTAATATAAATTACCGGAATGCGTGGCTTTACTTTTGAGAGCAATTTTAAATAATGCATGCCACTTTTGTTCGGCTCTTCGAGGTGATTGTCAAGAATTATTATGTCGGGCCTGCCTGCGGCAGAGTCAGGCCTGTGCTTGTTCAGCATGTTGATGGCCTCATCGCCATTCAGAAAAATCTCTGTGATAAATCCTCCCATTCGCTTAAAGTGTTCAGTCATAAATTTAAGATAAACCTGATCGTCATCTATTATGTAAACAAGTTTGTCGATTGCCATAGTGGTTGGTTGTGTGATAAATTGAAGCTTCCGAGTTCAATATAGAAAAAACGCTTTATGTTGAGCAATCAAACTTGATTTAGTTTTTGGCTTTGAACATATTTCTATGAAACCCCGGCAAAGGATAGAAGTGTAAAGCTCCGCCTTGCGAGAGCCCTCGTTTAATCGGGGCCCGAAGTGCGTTGGCCCCGATAACTATCGGGGTGCGCTCAGGCCGGACTTGGAGCGGATAGCCTGGTGGCGCCTCGCCATGCCGCCAAGTATTTTCACCAAAACCGTTCAATGTTTTTCCCGGTTCAACGAACACCTTCCTTGATCACAACAAAATTCCTTTCCACTACCTCGCCTTGTTCGTCAATCAATGTGAGTGTATGATTACCAGGCTTGGGTGCCACGGCCAACCGATGAGTGCCTGTTGTGCTTCCCAGATAATTGCCGTCCAAATGCCAGAAGATAGTTACACTTGCGTTGCGGTGTGCCACTTCAAACAATGTGCTGCCCAATTCTCCGCTCAGTTCGCGGGGCACAAAAATGCGGGCGTTGGCTTTCGGATAAATCAAATCCATATAGACCATGGCGGCAGGATTTGCACAGTCGCTTCGGAATGGTGGCAATGTTTTATAACTAAGATTTTTTGTTTTGAAATAATATTCCTGCACGGGGGGCAACACAAACCACGAAACGGATTGCATGTTCGCTATTGGTTCGCAGTCGCTATGAACGCGGTGCCTTCCTTCGCGCGACAAAAAAATCTTGCGGTGATAATGGCAAGGTGCGGTTTGTGTGCCCCCACGGGTAACTTCCATCGCTTTCGTTTCCCCGCATAATCCTGTTGCACGCATTCCGCTTCGTGCACACACATCAATATTTTCCAATTCCGACATGGGCTGCTGAAACCAACCTTGCCCAGGCAACTGCGAAAAAATATCGAACAAAATCGGAGAAGCCGATTCGGTGCCCGTGAGCCCTGGCCTGCCTTCACCATCGGCATTGCCAACCCAAACGCCCACAGCATATTCTGCATTGACACCGATGGCCCACGCATCGCGCAAGCCATGACTGGTGCCTGTTTTCCAAGCAATTTTTTTTGAACTGTTAAAGTTTCTCCAACCGGTTTCTTCACCTGGCCTATAAACTTCTTTGAGCACATCGAAGGTAACATAGATGGATGCCGCACTCAACCACGATGTTTCTTCACTTTCGCGTGAGGCCGAATCCGAAATCATATAGACCGGTGAATGAAAATCATTTTTGGAATATCTGTGTTTCCCAGGAGAATCAAAGTAGTTGTTCAGCGTTCGTACCAGCGAGGCATAAGCCCCAGTAATGTCCCACAAGGTGCCTTCCGCTCCTCCCAATATCAACGACAGCCCATAGTGGTCGGCAGGCTGATCTAATGTGGTAATGCCAATTTGCTTCAGCAACCCGTAAAACTTTTCGTAACGATATTCTTTCAATTCGTGCACAGCAGGAATATTCAATGATCGTATCAGTGCTTGATCAGCAGCCACCGCTCCGTCATGCTCCTTCGAAAAATTTTTTGGGGAAAACCCGTTGATGGTCGTGGGAATGTCGGGCAACAAGGTGCCTTGCAATATTTTCCCTTCGTGCAGCATGGCAGCAAACAAAAATGGTTTCAGGATGCTGCCCGTGCTCCTTCGTGCCATGATGATGTCCACTTGCTCGCCATGATCGCGGCCTGCGTTTGTATTGCCCACGTAGGCCAATACATTTCCGGTCTTCACTTCCATCACAAGAGCTGCGGCATTAAATACCTGATTGCCTTTTAGCGATTGATGGTGACGGTGAACCATATCCTTTACTCGGTTTTGTAATGTTTGTTGAAGGGTAGAGCGCACCCGCTGTTGTGCCGATCCCTCCTGTGATGCACGGCTCAACAAGTGAGGAGCTTCTTTCGGCAAAGCAACTGGATTTTCGGGAATAGGTTCTGCCAGGGCAAGCTCGAAAGAAAGGGAATCAATTTTTTTTGTAATCAGCAGGCGAGCGAGCAGGCGGTCGCGCTTGCTCTTTAACCGATCTCGGTTTTTACCGGGATGGATCAGCGATGGATTGTTTGGCAACACGGCCAGCAAGGCCGCCTCCGACCAACTTAACTGCGATGGCTCGCGCCCGAAGTATCGCCAACAGGCTGCCTCCAGCCCAACTACATTGCCGCCAAACGGAGCATGGGCAGCATACAAACTCAAAATTTCATCTTTTGAATATCGCAACTCAAGGCGTGTGGCAAGGATTATTTCAAGGGACTTTTCAAAAAAAGTACGCGATCTGTTTCTCCGTGCAAGCCTGATCACCTGCATGGTGAGGGTACTTGCTCCACTGGTGATCTTTCCGGATTTGATATTTTGCTCCGTGGCTCGCACCAACGAAAGAAGATCAACGCCCGGATGGTTGTAAAATCGCTTGTCTTCAAATAAAATTATCGCCTCCTTGAATTTTTCAGGCACTTCTTTTCCTTGCGGAAACCGCCACTGCCCATCGGTGGCAATCAGTGCGCCAAGCAGTTTGCCTTCGCGGTCCTCCAGCACGGTGGAGTAGGGGTCTTTAAAAAGAATTTTGGGAAGGGAAAAAAAATAGGCTGCGACCGCTGCCATTGCAGAAGCAAAAATGTAGTTGCGATATTTTTTGAGCCAGCGATTCAATATTTTCTATTATTCCTTTTCACAAACCTAACTATTCAGATAATAGATTTGGAAACATTAGGTTTATACTTTATTTCGCAACTGTATTGGAAGTAAAAGTAAATAATTGGCGATGTTCAAACAGAAAGCAATGTTACTTCTTAGCAGGCAAAGCGTGATAGCAATTCTAAAGGATATACGCTTTTGGATTATCCTATTTTTTGCCTTGAGGCTCTATGGGATAACCAACGCGCCCTTGGAACCTGCCTCAACCTGGAGGCAATGTGATGTACTGATGATTGCGAGGAATTTTTATGAAATTGATTCCAATATACTTTATCCGAGGGTTGACTTGGCTGGCAATAGCGAAGGTATTGTGGGCGTTGAGTTCCCCATTTATAATTATCTAATTTATCTTCTTTCCATATTATTTGGATTTGAAGATTGGTATGGCCGGATTATCAATCTGGTAGCAACAAGCTTTGGTGCTTTCTATTTTTATAAATTGATTTCAAGAAACTTTAACGAGGAACACGCTTTTTATTCAACCATTTTGCTCCTTGTAACAGGCTGGTTCTCATTTGCCAGGGTTACAATACCCGACACATTTGCTGCTTCCATTTGTATTGTATCGTTGCACTTTGCTTTTAATTATTTTGAAAAAGGGAAGTTAAAGGATATTGCACTTTTTACTTTGATGGCAAGTGTAGGTTGCCTTAGCAAAATTTCTGCAGCATCTCTGTTAACTGTTTTGTTGATTCCCATGCTGAACGTAAAGATTGATTTCTCAAGGAAGATTGCTCTTTCTTTGTCCGCAGGTCTTATCTTATTTCTTGTGTGCCTTTGGTATTTTTATTGGGTGCCTCATTTAAACACCATCGGGTATGCTGGTCATTTTTTTATGGGTATGCCTTTTTCAGATGGTATAAGAGATATCCTTAACAACCCTGCAATATCCTTAAAAAGGTTTTATGACGACCCGTTGAAATATAGTGGGTTTGCCTTTTTTCTTTTTTCAATTTACATCGCTTTCAAAAACCGAAATCTTGTACCATTTTTTACTTTCCTCATCCCATTTCTCGGCTTTGTGGTTTTTATTTTAAAATCAGGCTGGGGTTATTATGTCAACGGTTATTATTTTTTGATGTTTCTGCCCGCCATGACCTTTATGTGTGGATATGGAATGAGCATTATCAAAAACAAAAAACTTCAACTTGCTATCTTGGTCATAATTGGCATCGAAAATATCGCCAACCAGGTCCATGTATTTCAAATTCGAGATTCTTACGTGGCCTATATTGATCTTGAAAATATTTTGCTTCAGGCCAACGTAGGTAAAAATGATTTGATTGCAATCAACAATCCGGAGGGTCATAACCCGACACCTATGTTTATGGCACATCGAAGAGGCTGGAACCTTCCGAATGATTATTTGAGCAAGGAAGAAAACAGGGCATACCTTAAAGAGAGTAATTGCAAGTACATTCTGGTGTTGAAGAAACAATATGGTGAAGATGTTGACCTTCCTTTGCAGGAGCTTTATGATTCAGATGATTTCAAGATTTATAAATTATAGATGTTGAGCATTATCTTTTTTAGACAGTATATAACTTAAACGGGTTGGATGAATGGTTAAGTTCTTTACTTTAGAGCAATTCAAGGAACAACGGGTTGCTATTCGGTTCATTGTATCTTCAGAATACTTCATAAGTTTCACGTCCTTGGCCACTATGCGGTAGTTGGAATAGAATAAGTAGCTCATAAATTTTATCAGTTCCACTATTTTAGCTGATAACAAACAATGCCACAACAAAGCGAGCCCGTCTACAAGAGGGGAATTTTTTTTACAAATAATATCGGCAACTATAATTTTTCCATTGGGTGCCAAATAGGAGGCCAGTGTTCCAACTATATCCTCCAATTCTCTTTCACTTTCTAAATACTGAGCGATGCTCAGGATCACAATGAAATCAAACTGTTGATCTTTAAATTCTGATTGGAGGGTGGCACTAACTTCCTCTCTGTTCGAACTTACCTCCACGAATTGGAAATTTTTAAATCTAATTCGGCACTTCATCAAGAAGAAAGGATTTATATCTACACCACTCATCGATGCACCTTTTGAAGCAAGATGATCAACTAAAAAACCAGGCCCGCAACCATAGTCCAATATCTTGTGGGTTTTATTTATTTTAAATAGCCGATCAAATCTTTTTGCAAACACCAAGGTGCTTATTTGCATTACTTGAAGGAAAGCAGTGTTTTCTTCTTTCCAGAACTTTGACCAATTCATCATTCGCTCTAACCCGATTTATCCTTAATCGCTCAACAAGAAAGAAAACTACTTCAACTTCTTTTTATACTCCACTTCGTCAAAGCCCAACAACAATATCTTGCCATTCTTCTCCACTATAGGGCGCTTGATCACGCTTGTCTTTTCAAGCATGAGGGCAATGGCTGCCTTTTCGTTGATAACTTTCATTTGAAGGCTCTCATCCAATTGTCGCCAAGTCGTGCCGCGCTTGTTTACCAAACTCTCCCATCCTACTTGTTTGATCCATTCTGTGAGTTTGGATTGGGTTATTCCCAACTTTTTGTAATCATGAAACTCAAACCCGATTTTGTTTTTGTTCAACCAATCAATAGCAGATTTTACTGTGTTGCAGTTTTTGATTCCGTATAAGATCATGGGCAAACTATTTTAATGATTTATCAGCTTTTTGAAGGATTACCAAATGCCAAATTAATCTTTTCGGTTTTCATTGCCCAATACCCAACTTATAATCTGGCGTTTTGACATTCATGATAGAATAATTCACGACACATTACATTTTAGAATGGCTTCGACTTTGATAACTAAAAAATCAAACTTAAGTAGCTTTTGGGTGGACATAAATACAGCGAAAGAAATCGCGCAGCAGTTGTTTACCGGCTGGCCCGCCTTACTCAATCTTTTTAATTATCTCCTCCTTCAACGGTTTTAAATGTCGAGTCACAATTGACCAGATAATAGAGTCATTAATATTGTCGTAGGAATGAATTAACCTATTTCTCAGGCTTATTATTTGAGAGGCGTGCTTCAAGTCGTTAGCGTCCGATTCCTTTAAGAATTTATTAACGGCCTCTCCAATGATTCCAAGGTGTCTTTCAACTGCACCTTTGGTTTTGAGATCTTTTGAATATTCTCCGAATGATTTTATTCCACTTGTAAAGTTCTCAATCAATCGATACTGTTCTTTCCTTTGTCAGATTATTAATTATTTTCTAATTTACCATTTTGAGGGGTTAAAGCACAGAAAAGTGCTGATCAGGATACCATTCGATTGAAACTTTTTCATTAATTATTCATGAGGCAACACAGCAAATGACCCCGCACACAGAAAATTAATTTACTTCATTTCATTGTTTCATTCCATGGCATTGTCATTTGCATTAATTAAGTAATTGAAAACGTGATTTAATGTCCGTAATCAGTCATCACATATTTTTACAATTATCTGTTTCACTGCAGTGCGCTGTGGATATTGCCGAT
>JANOQB010000472.1:0-3667 GCA_031422215.1 Cytophagales bacterium
CACCAGAATCCAGTCCAGGATCCATGATAGATTCCCACCAACACTTTTGGAAATACAATCCTGCACGCGACAGTTGGATTACTGAAAAGATGAGCACGATCCAACGCGACTTTTTGCCTGATGACCTCACTCCTATTCTAAAGGAAAACAATATGGATGGATGTGTGTCCGTTCAAGCTGACCAATCTGAACAAGAAACTATGTTTCTGCTGGAGCTTGCGGCTAAAAATGATTTTATAAAAGGTGTGGTGGGCTGGGTGGATTTAAAGTCAGAAAAAATAAAAGACAAACTTTCTTTTTATACTCGGTTCCCAAAACTCAAAGGCTTCAGGCATATAGTTCAGGCAGAACCCGATGGATTTTTGTTACAGAAAAATTTTACTGCTGGCATCCATTCCTTACGGGAATGTGATTTTACCTATGATATTCTGGTTTATGCAAGGCAGTTGGAAGAAGTCATTGCATTCGTTCAGAAATTTCCAGAACAAAAATTTGTGCTCGATCACATCGCAAAACCTTCCATCAAAGAAAAGCAATTTGAAAAATGGGCAAAAGATATTTCCGTGCTCGCTGGTTTTGAAAACGTTCTTTGCAAACTTTCGGGCATGGTCACCGAAGCTGATTGGAAAAGCTGGAGGAGCAACGACTTCAAGCCCTATCTTGATTTTGCGTTCAACGCATTTGGTGTCCATCGCCTCATGTACGGGTCGGATTGGCCAGTATGCTTGGTGGCCGCCAGCTACAAACAGCAGCTCGCCATCGTGGAAGAGTACGTTTCAAAACTTTCATCGAATGAAAAAGAAATGGTGATGGGAGGAAATGCAATAAGATTTTATAATCTTTAGGAATGGATCTTCACCTCCAGGACAAAGTAATCATCGTGACAGGCGGAGCCAAAGGAATTGGTGAAGCCATCGTGCGCATATTGGTTGAGGAAGGAGCCTTGCCGGTGATCATCGACAAAGATGAACAGGCAGCAAAAAAACTAATGGCTGATATTAAGACTCATGTTTTATTCATCAAAACATATCTCACTTCTTCACAAGCATGCAAACAAGCAATCAATGAAATAATATCGCAGTATAAAAAAATTGATGGTTTGGTAAACAATGCAGGCTTCAACGATGGCATCGGACTTGAAAAAGGAACCCCTGAAAAATTTATCGAATCGATGAACAACAATGCAGGCCATTTTTATTTTATGGCGCATTACGCATTGCCTCATCTTAAAGTCAACAAAGGGAGCATTGTAAACATCGGATCAAAGACTTCTGTGACAGGTCAGGGAAATACATCGGGCTACGTGGCAGCGAAGGGTGCTGTCCTCGCGTTGACGCGCGAGTGGGCCGTTGAACTCCTCCCCTATTCAATTAGAGTGAACGCGGTGATCCCAGCCGAAGTGCACACACCATTGTATGATTCGTGGATAAATTCATTTACCGATCCACAACAAAAATTAGCAGCAGTGACTTCTAAAATACCGCTCCAACACCGGCTGACCGCACCACAAGAAATTGCCAACACCGTTGCCTTCCTCCTCTCCGACCGTTCGAGCCACACAACAGGCCAATGGATTCATGTGGACGGAGGATATACGCATCTGGATAGGGCGATAGATTAATCGGTAAACGGTAAACGGTAATCAGTAATCAGTAATCAGTAATCGGTGATCGGTAAACAGTAAACGGTAAACGGTAATCGGTGATCAGTAAGCGGTAAGAACAGTGACGATTTAATGAGCACTATTTAAATACGCTATTTCATCAGATATATTCCTCCAGCGGGTCGCACATTCATTTCAAAAAATTATACATTCGAACTTTCTAAAAAGAATAGCATGACCAACTCTTCTCAAAAGTTTCTTGTCCCGTTCATACTTGTAACAAGTTTGTTTTTTCTCTGGGCCTTTGTTCACAATCTTGAACCAATTCTAATACCGCATCTAAAAAAAGCATGTCAACTTAGCGATTTGCAGTCGGCTTTGATCGATTCGGCAGTGTATATCGGCTACTTGGTGATGGCCATTCCTGCCGGGCTTTTCATGAAAAAATATGGCTACAAAAAGGGGATACTCATCGGCCTTGTTCTGTATGCAGTGGGTGCGCTTTTATTTTTACCGGCAGCAAACACGCGCATATATATTTTCTTTTTGGGAGCTTTGTTCATCATCGCTTCGGGTTGCGCTTTTCTGGAGACTGCGGCAAATCCTTATGTAACCATTCTTGGTAAGCCAGAAACTGCCACTACACGTCTCAACTTCGCACAATCTTTCAATGGTCTTGGCGCGTTTATCGCACCCATACTTGGGGGCTCCATGATACTGAGTGGCATTGAACATAGCGATGCAGAACTGGCGGCCATGAATACCGAACAACTCAATCAATATTTGCAAATGGAAGCCGATGCCGTAAAAATTCCCTACCTGATCATTGCTGTAGTGGTGCTGGGTGTGGCCGCGCTAATTTATTTTACTTTCCTGCCCGAAGTGCCAGTGGAGGAAAAAAATAAAAAGACAGGCATACTAAAAGCCTTGAAGCACTCTCAACTAAAATGGGGAGCGCTAGCACAATTTTTTTATGTGGGCGCACAGGTTTGCGTAACCAGTTTTTTTATACGCTTTGCAAAATATACAAGCGACACCCCTGAAAAAGATGCAGCGTTCTGGTTGGGCATGGCCATGTTTGGCTTTATGGTGGGCCGCTTTGCCGGCACATTTCTAACACGATACATTGCCGCCAACCGTTTGCTCACCATGTATTCATTTATCTGCGTGGCGTTGTTGGCAGTAGCCACGTTTGTAAAATCGGAGATTGCCGTGTGGGCGTTGTTTGCCGTTCCCTTTTTTGAATCCATCATGTTCCCTACAATTTTTTCTTTAGCTATTGAAGACATCAAGGAAGACACCGAGATCGGCTCATCGCTTATTGTAATGGCGGTGGCCGGTGGAGCTTTCTTTCCTGTGTTGATGGGCCTTATCTCCGATCAATCCAATATTCAATTGTCGTATGTGGTACCATTAGTTTGCTTTTTTGTGATCGCCTGGTTTGGACTTCGTGGTTACAAGCCACAAAAAATTTAATCATTATGAAACGCTATTGCCTTGCCCTTGATCTTAAAGATGATCCAACGCTGATTGCCGAGTATGAAGAATATCACAAGGAAAGTTGGTCCGAAAACCTAAAAGCTATACGAGAAGCAGGGATTGAGGTAATGGATATTTATCGCACCGGCAACCGGCTGTTTATGATCATGGAAACAACAGATGATTTTTCTTTCGAAGCAAAAGCCATAGCCGATGCCAACAATAAAAAAGTGCAGGAGTGGGAAGCCCTGATGTGGAAGTACCAACAAGCCTTGCCCCACGCGAGGCCAGGAGAGAAATGGATGGTGATGAAGAAGATATTTGAGTTGGAAAAATAGAAGTTAGAAGTTAGAAGTCAGAAGTCAGAAGTCAGAAGTAGAAGTAGAAGCACAATTCTTAACTAATGCTACGCATATTTTATGTTTAATTGTTTTTTCTTAGTGAAACTTCGTGTCTTTGAACCACGGAGGCTCAAAGACACGAAGTATCACTAAGAAAAAACAATTAAACATGAAATATGCGTAGCATTAGTTAAGAATTTTGCTTCTACTTCTACTTCTACTTCTGACTTCTATCTTCTATCTT
>JANOQB010000473.1:0-2630 GCA_031422215.1 Cytophagales bacterium
CTGAAAAAGAAGTGGTTGAAGCAAGCATCAGTTGAAAATCTGAAATAAGTACCGAAAGGGAAACTCAAAGCAAGTCCTGCGAAAGAATTAGTGAATGAGTTATGAAATCTTAACAATACCGCCATTCGATTACTTAACTCAGCGATTATTGTCTCGCCTTAAATGCCGCGGCACTACCGCCATTTCAATCGCCTCAAATATCAGTTCTGTCACCACGGCCAGAGCTGCAGCCGGAACTGCACCCATCAAAATCATATTCGTATTGTTAAGTGCAAGTCCCGTAACAATAAACTCGCCCAATCCACCGGCACCAATAAAAGCAGCCAGCGTAGCGGTGCCTACATTAATAACGGCAGCGGTGCGAATGCCCGCCAGTATCATAGGCATGGCCAACGGGATTTGAACCAGCTTTAAACTATTCCAAGCACTTAGGCCAATGGCAAAAGCTACTTTTTTAAGAATAGGATCAACAGCGGTAAGTCCAATTACGGTGTTTCTTAGGATGGGAAGCAGTGCATAAATAAAGAGTGCAATCACTGCCGGAAAAATTCCGATACCAAAAAATGGAATCATTAAAGCCAGCAACGCAATGGATGGAATAGTTTGCAAAATTCCAGTTACGTATAAAATGATTTTTGAAACTTTTCGGTTTTTAAAAATCAGAATACCAACAGGCACGGCAACAAGCATCGAGGCGAGGAGTGCGAGAAAGGTGAGCTTAAGATGTTGCCACGTCTTGGCCCATATTTTTGAAAGGGAGGATGCCTCCATCACTTCACTGATCTGTATCAATCCTTTTTGTTCCAAGAATGTGCGGGCAATTTCCTGATGCGATTTTTTTTCGAACAGTGCCAAAGCGTTCAGTTGCTGCATCGCGTCTTCTGTGAGTACTGCCGATAGTTTGTTGAGCAATTGCTTGGCCTTATCGGGAAATGTTTTTGAATAAAATGAAACAGCTTGATAGGCCGGAAAAAAATGGCGGTCATCTTCAAGCAAAACCAGGTTGTATTTTTTTATTTCTCCATCAGTCGAGTAGGCATCGGTAACATCAATTTTCTTTTCGTTGATGGCCTGATAGGCCAAGCCATGTTCCAAGGCTGTTACCTTTTGCGGCAGTTGATAAAAGAGGGCCAGCTTATTCCACCCATCTTGTCGTTCTATGAATTCGTAGCTCAAGCCAACGCGCAAATCGGGATGATGAACTAAATCGGAAATTTTCTTTAAGCCCCGCTTGGTGCTCACCTCTTTATCCAGCAACAAAGCATACGTATTGCTAAACCCATAAGGCTTTGAGATTTCGAGATGATGGATGGCATCGACTTTCGCGTTCAGTTCTTCCATCGTGATTGCCTTCTCCTCTTTCAAAATTTCTTTCGCAATGGTGCCGGTGTATTCAGGATACACATCGATGGCTTGGTTCCGGAGCGCCTCAAACGTTACCGTGCTGCCACCGAGGTTAAATTTTCGTTCTACTTTATATCCACCATCTTCCAAAACCTGCGCTATCATTTCACTTAAAATATAGCCTTCATTAAAATGTTTGGCGCCAACGCGAATGGTTTCTTGCGCATCCACCCGAAAGGGAACAGTAAGAAACAACATGTAAACCATAACTTTCATCTACTCGCCAAGTAATCTTTCCTGACTTCTTTCAGCAACTCCTTGTTGCCGGATGCTTTTATTTTCCCTTCTTCGAGCCAAACCAACTCATCGGCCAGCGTGAGGGCTTCATCCCAATCGTGCGTAATTAAAATTATGGTGCGGGGTTCATTCATTTGTATTTGCAGCAGTTGTTGATAGATGCCTTGTTTGGTTTCATAGTCCAACGAAGCAAATGGTTCGTCCATCAACAACACGGGTGGGTTAAGGAACATCGCGCGGCAAAGTCCCACTCGTTGCTGTTCACCGCCCGATATTTCATGAGGGAATTTATTCAGATAATCCAACGGCAGTTGAACCAGCTTCATCAATTGGTTGGCCCGTTGCACCATGGCCGTGTGCGGTTGCTTGTTGATTTTTCCCAAGATGCTGATGTTGCCATAGATATTTATATGCGGAAACAATCCGGCCTGCTGAATCACATAGCCCATCTGCATCCTCAATTCCGTTAACCGGCCATAATCAATCGGCTTTCCGAAAACAGAAACCAATCCGCTCTGCGGCTCAATCATTCCATTTACAATTTGCAACAACGTTGTCTTTCCACTTCCGCTTTTGCCGAGCACGGACGTTATTTTTTTGTGTAGGAATGTGTGGGTAATGCCAGCGAGCACCGGCTTGCCGTTAAACTGATGGCTTATATTTTCTATCGCTACCGACATTTCAGTTATCGTGATGATGAAGCGCGCCCGTGGATGCTCACCATATAGGGAGCGATATAAATTGCTGGCCAAACCATTTTTTTCGAATTGTCAGTAGCCTATAAATAAAGCATGAAAGTACTAATGTTTTATCAGATGATTGATTTTCTTAGAAGACATGATGAATGGACACAACACATCCAAGGTGATGGTTTCAATCCTTATTGTGTTGGATGTAATCTTAGAAGTGGTTGATGCGCGTGGCATCTATGCGTATGTGTGCCGGTTTCAATCCTTATTGTGTTGGATGTAATCTTAGAAGCCCTTGCA
>JANOQB010000474.1:0-5689 GCA_031422215.1 Cytophagales bacterium
ACTTCGGGATTCAGGAACATGATGGTACTGATGTTTTCATACACCAAGTTCCTTTTGGGATTGCCAAATATTTTTTCAACGGCAAAGCGTCCTTCCAATTCGCCCACGTTCACAAGCGAAATATCCGCAGTCAGGTCGCCCACCGCATAAATATTGGGAACATTTGTTTGTGTATCATGATTATTGATCCCACGCTTGCTGATATCAATACCCACTTTATCGTCCCACAATTCTTCAAAGTTTGCAACCCTGCCCACCGACACCAAGGCTTTTTCCACATTGAATATTTCGCGGCTGCCATCGGTGTATTCCAATTGATATTCCACCCGTTCGTTCACCACCCTCATGCTCAACAATTTGGAATTGCGATGGATCAGCACCCCGTTGTTTTCCATGTTGCGCTCAATGATTCGCACGACATCTTCATCTTCAAAGGGCAATATGCGGTCGCCTTTGTCGATCAAATGGACCTTGGTGCGGCCAAAGCCACTGAATATGGTGGCGTATTCGCAACCAATAACACCCGCACCCACAATTACCATGCTCTCCGGAAAATCGTGCAAGTCCTCGATGCCATCGCTGGTGTAAACATGCTTTTCGTCAATGGGCAATTCGGGCAAGTGGCGTGGACGGCTGCCCGTAGCCAAAATAATGAAATCACCATGCACGGTTTCCTTCCGGGTTCCATTTACAATTTCAACATGGTTTTGGTTGATGACTTTGGCATCGCCATGTTTAAAGTCCAACAAATTAGAGTAAGGAGTATTAACAAGTTGCTGTAAATGTTCTTCAAGCATGCTCAAACGCTCGCGCACGGCTTTGCGCACTTCGCTTTGTATTTCAGCAAAACTGATGGCAGGGATTTCCAGATTATAGCGGTGCAAACTTTTGCGAAAGGCCGAAGCCTCCCTGGATAGTTCCCACCATGTTTTGGACGACAAGGCTCCGTTTGTAACGCCTGCCCCACCGATTTTATTTTTTTCGATCAGGAGGATTTTCTTTTTGAAATCCAACGCCCGCATGGCCGCTGCATAGCCGGCCGGGCCAGCACCTATAACAATGAGATCATATTTGGTCATAACATCAAACCTTTAAAACGTTCAAGTTACTATTTTAGAAAGGGGAATTACAAGGAAAAAAATTTTGAGAGGGGTAAGTGTTGCTTGGCTTCGGCTTCCTCAACCACGTAGGAACATAGACACATAGGGTTTTACAAATCATTGGCTGTTTTCTATGTGGGCATTTCTATGATCCTATGCATCTATGTGGTTTAAAATTTAATTTTTGGCGTTTGATCTGTTCCCTTCACCCAATACGAGAGCATATCTTGCCCAAAGATTTATTCTAATTAAATTAGCCACAAAAAATCTTACCTCATGATTGACGAACTGATCGAATTGGATAAAAAGCTGCTCATTTTCTTAAATGGCTTCCATACACCTGCACTCGATCCGGTGATGCTATTATTTACCAAAACATTTTTTTGGACACCGCTTTACCTGTTCTTGATTTTCCTTATCTTCAAAAACTTCAAGAGCCAGGCCTGGTTTATCTTGATCGGGGCTGGCCTAACCATATTGCTCTGCGATCAGATCACATCCACCTTTATGAAACCTTTTTTCGCTAGACTCCGGCCTTCACAGGATCCAAGCATGCAAGCGGTGTTGCATTTTGTGGATGGCTATCGTGGTGGCCTCTACGGATTTGCATCGGGCCATGCGGCAAACACCATAGGCATTGCATTTTTTCTTTGGCTAACCTTGCGATCCGTTTACCGGTGGATGTGGTTTATTTTTATTTGGGCATTGCTGATGACCTACACGCGCATTTATCTGGGGGTCCATTACCCAGGCGATATTTTGATTGGAGGTTTAATAGGCCTGTTGTGTGGATGGATAGGGTTTAAGTTATCTGAATATTTAAGGAACCGAAAAAAATCGACCATTAATTGAAAGGTTTAGGGATAAGATAATCCCACTATATCACACTTGCCGCCTACCACTGCATATTCATTGAAAGAATATTTATTAAGGCTAAATTTGCCTAATAATTACAACTATGAGCCAGCCTCCTTCCATCGAACCACCAAAAAAAAGCAATAAGGCGAGTGTCATCATTGCGCTGCTATTGATCATTGTAATCGTGCAAAGCATCAAGATATATTTCGACTATAAAAATAAAGTTGAAGTGACCGAGCAATTGGCCACCTCGCAGGAAGACTTGGCCACCACCATGCAACACCTCAACGATGTGAAATTGGAACTCGAGCAGAAGATTGAAGAGATAAAGAAACTGGGTGGGAATGTGGCTGATCTTGAAAAAGCCAAAGCCGAAGTGCAGGCGGAACTCAAACGCAGCAACACACGCAGCACCAAGGCCCTCAAAGAATTGAAAGACAGGCTCGCAGGTTATGAGGAATTGTTGAAAATCAAAGACGATGAAATAGAGAAATTAAAATCCGTGAACAAGGAACTGTTTTCAGAAAACAGGAATTTAAAAACGAAGCAAAATGTGTTGAGCGATTCTCTTACGAAGGTGAATAAGAACAAGGAGGAATTAGCCTCAAAAGTGGCCCTTGCATCGCAGCTTAAAGCTGAAAATATTTTGGTCGCTTCCGTGAATGAAAAAGGAAAAGAACGTGAACCACCTTTTAGAAAGCGGCAAACCGAAAAAATAAAAGTGGAGTTTACCATAGCCGAAAATAAGGTTGCACCTATTGAAGGAAAGAAAATACTGATACGCATGGCCGATGAAAACGGCCAACCAATTTTCGATACCACCAAAGGATCGGGCACATTCATGCTGGATGGCAAAGAGGAATTTTATACCGCTGCCCAAGAAATTTTATTTGACAACACCGGGCAGAAATTGACATTCGTTTACGACAAAGGCTCGGAATACACCGCGGGCACTTACACCGTTGAAATGTTTACCGATGGCTACCGGATGGGAACCATTCAGTTTGTGGTCAAGTAATTTTTTTCACAAGTCAGATAAGCGACAATTTTAAATTGCTTTGCGCTTTAATTTGCGTTTCCAAACACTACCTGTGTACGATCACAAGTCAAAATGAGAACAATTAAACTTTGCCTTTCCATTTTTTTTCTTGTGCTGATCTGCTCAAACGCGCAATCGCAAAGCAACCCTCCTTCTCACGAAATTTTTGACAGGCTTTTAAAAAAACACGTTTCGCCTTATGGCAAAGTCAATTACAAGGGCTTCGCTAATGATTCTGCACAGTTAGTTAGTTATTTGACGCTTCTTACCAAGAACCCTCCCAACGAAAAAAGTTGGAGCAGAAATGAGCAGATGGCCTATTGGATAAATGCCTATAACGCCTTTACCATCCAGTTGATCGTGCGCTACTATCCTATAAAAAGCATCAAAGACATTGGCACCCGCATTCAAATCCCTTTTGTGAACACTCCGTGGGATATAAAATTTATTCTGATCGGCAATGAAAAGTTGGACTTGAACAACATTGAGCACAGCAAACTAAGAAAGCAATTTGACGATGCGCGCATACACATGGTCTTAGTGTGCGCCAGCAAGTCGTGCCCAATACTTTTAAATGAAGCTTATGATGCGCAGCGATTGGATACTCAATTGAACAAACAGACTGTTGCTTTCCTTTCGGATACGTACAGGAACAAAGTGACACCAGAAAAACCTCAATTGAACATGATCTTTGATTGGTACGGCATGGATTTTTCAAAAAACGGTGGATCCGTGAGGGATTTTGTAAACAAACATTCCGCGATAAAGATCAAGGCCGGTGCAAAAATCTCCTTTATCGACTACGATTGGGGGTTAAATGAGTAAGTGCCCTATCCAGGGTTTATATTTTTTCTCGCCCGTTGGCTAATTTGGCCTATTTGCCTACATTTGCACCTCATTTTTAAAACAAATTAATGTAACCCATGAAAAACTACGAGACAGTATTCATTTTAAATCCCGTTTTGTCTGAAGACCAGGCAAAGGATGCTGTCGAGAAATTCGTGAGCGTATTGACCAAAGCCAAGGCATCGGTCATTAATGTAGAAAAGTGGGGACTTAAAAAGATGGCCTATCCCATCCAAAACAAGTCCACAGGCTTTTACAACCTCATCGAATTCACGACAACTTCCTCCGACTTGATCAACACACTCGAAACCGAGTACAGACGAGATGAATCGGTCATGCGCTTTTTAACCACCGTGTTGGACAAGCATGCTATTATTTACAACGAGCGGAGACGCAAAGGCGAATTTAACCGCACCAAAAAATCACCTGTAACCACAAGAAAGGAGGACGCAAGATCATGACACTGATGAACGAACCAATCAAACGCGCAGAAGTAAAAGAAAAGTACTGCCGCTTTAAGAAAAACGGAATCAAGTACATCGATTACAAAGACCCCGATTTCCTGTTGAAGTTTATCAACGAGCAGGGCAAGTTATTGCCACGCAGGCTTACCGGCACAAGCTGGAAGTTTCAAAATAAAGTATCGCAGGCCGTAAAAAGGGCCCGTCATATTGCTATCCTTCCATACGTAGCCGACACATTAAAATAATCCTAACCTGTACCATTATGGAAATAATTCTTAAGCAAGACGTAACAGGACTCGGTTACAAAAATGACACGGTAAAGGTGAAGCCCGGTTATGGCAGAAACTATTTGATACCCACCGGTGCGGCCATCATTGCCAACGACTCGAACAAAAGAATGATTGCCGAAAACATCCGCCAGGCAGCCCATAAGGCAGCGAAAGTAAAACAGGATGCTGAAGCATTGGCAGCAAAAATCGGTGACATGGTTGTTGAGATAGGCACCAAAGCTGGCGAAAGCGGAAAGATTTTTGGCGCTGTCACTGCCGTGCAGGTAGCGGAAATACTAAAAGCCAAAGGATTTGATGTGGACCGTAAAAAGGTACACTTCAAAGAGCAACCAAAACAGCTTGGCACTTACACAGTGGTGTTGGACCTTCACAAAGAAGTGAAACATACCATCAATGTGAGTGTAGTGGCCGAGTAAGTGTTACACATCTTAAATGATAAAAAAGGTAGCGGAATGGTTCGCTACTTTTTTTTTGTGGATTCAATTTTATAACCAGAGTTATTCAGACCATTAATTCCTTGTGCTTTCCTTTTGCGATTGTTCCTTTGCCGGTAGGCAGGTGCGAAAAGTCTAAAGCACATGCGTAAGGCCATTCAATAATCGAGTAATTTTTTAATCTCGCTTCTCACCTTTTCGGACGATGGCAACATCATTTTTTCCAGTTCGATGTTCAAGGGTATGGCAGGTAAATCGGATGAGCCCATCGTCCACACGGGGGCATCCAGCCAACGGAAACACTCTTTAGAAATTCTTCCGGCAAGCGATTCGGCAAAAGAATTTTGAAGTGGCTCTTCGGTAAGTATAAATGCTTTGCCATGTAGCTTAACGGAACCCACAATCATATCCCAATCAATTGGGTTTAGTGTTCGTAAGTCAATGATTGAAACTTGTCCGGGAAAAACCAGCGAAGCCTCCTTCGCCCAATACACGCCCATACCATACGTGATGATCACCAACGACTCACCCGATTTTATTATTTCTTCGCTGGCTTCCAGTACCAAGCGGGCTTTTCCCAAAGGCAAAATATAATCTTCATCGGGCTCCATGGTTTTTGCTTCGGCAGTACCCGAAAGTTTGCTCCAATACAAACCTT
>JANOQB010000475.1:0-2817 GCA_031422215.1 Cytophagales bacterium
AAGAAGCCCTGAGTTTGACAGTATGCCCCGCTTATCATTGGCCGCAGACATCCCAACGTTGAGCCCTGCCTTTAAAGGAGTATGAAAACTAAAATTGGAAATGGTTGGGCCTCCTTCAATGCCAGACCATTGTTTTCTATATGCAAGAAATACAGCTGGGCGGCCATCAATACCCGCAAAAGAAGGATTTAAACTATATGGATTAAAAAAAAATTGGGTGAAGTTGCCCGTGTCCTGGGCGAATGATAGGTTAAAAAATAGCGCCATGATTATAAAAATCAAGCTCTTGGCTATACGCATATAATTGCAGTTGTATGGCAAATTTAAGTAAAAACTGTCACAAATTGACCTATCCAGCTATATAACTGGATATTCAAATGGTGTTTGGTGTAACTGTTGTTGATCCCACTTTTTTGGCAATACAAAGATTAAAACGGATAACCGATCCCAACATTATAGATCACGGGTTCACGATTTATTCCATACGGTTTAATAAATCTGAATTTATTTAACACAAACCTATCGCCTTGCTCACGGCCTGGGTCATACACTTTGATGCCCACGTCAAAGCGAAGCACAAGGAATGAAAAGTCGAACCTCAACCCTAACCCGGTGCCAATGCCAAGTTGCTTGTAAAAATTTCCATCAAACTTAGAAGATCCTTCCCAGGTTGCTTTGGTTGACGTTTCGCCCGACAGTTGCACTTCCCGAAAAGACCACACGTTGCCGGCATCCACAAACACGGCAACGTTGACAAACACAAAAAGTTTTCTTCGTAGTTCAATGCTTCCTTCCAATAAAATGTCGCCCGGTTTTTCAAAACGGTAATCGAATAGACCATCATCTGCAGGATTCGCACTGAGGTCTGGTGGAATGGAGCCAACCCCTAATCGTCTGGGGCGCCACGCCCTCACACTGTTGCTGCCTCCAATAAAAAAATATTTTTCGTATGGCAATACTTTGTTGTCGTTGTAAGAATATCCAATGCCTGTGTTGACCCGATACGCCAACATAGTGCTTTCATTGATCACTTTTGTTTTGCGCATATCCAAGCTAAACCGCACATACTTATAAAGTTCTAGGCCGGCATTGGTTATATATTTTGGTTCTGCCAGGTTGAAGAATGTGCCACCTGTTTCGGCCTGCGCCCGCAAGAAAAAGGAACTCTTTTGAGCGTTGCCATAATTATTTGGATTCCATGTAACCCCAAAAGTCATACTGCTTACAAAGGAAGGTTTAAATGAATTTCTAAGGTTGTTTCCCTGGTTTTGCTGCAGGGCAACCAGCAAAGAATCAAACGCGCCCGAAAGGGAAGACCGGATGATGTTCAAGCTAATGAGGGTCAATGAATATTGCGTGGTTTGATTGTTCTCCCAGGTATAGGTGTTCGAAACCGTGGTGATTGACCGCTGATATTCAGGGCGGTTGGTATAAGTATAGCCTGCCAGCAACCGGGTGCGGGGATTATACTTTCCCAACTGCAACGCTTTTTTCTCACTGAATGGAAAAAGGAATTGAGGAAATGATATGCTCCCGTTCAATCCGGCCTCTGTGCTCTTGTAAAAATTGCCAATGCCGGTGGCCGAGGCAACTCCTTCAAACCCAAACCTTCCGTTGATCTCAATGATTTCAAGCCCTTTGAACACATTCCTCTTTTTAAAATTGGTGCTAAAGTAGGGCCCAGGATATCCTTGCGTCACCGTCATGCCGGCTTCGTTGGACCACGCATAGCGGTCCAGTGGGCTGGAGAAAATATTGGTGATGAACTTGCCATCGGAAGTATCGTAGTTGATGTTTATGAACTTGAAAATATCCAGGTTGGCAAGCTGGCGTTGTGTGCTAAATGTTTTTGACCGGCTATACAGGCTATCCTTACGGATGAACACACGCTGCGACAATATTTTTTTGCTGTATTGGTAGTTGAAATAGCTGAAGGTTATGTCGCGATATTCTTCCGATTTTCTTTTCAGGTTGTCCTTGGAGTTTACGGCCGCATCGGTGGTAAAGATGATCGAGTCCACCTTAAATTTGTGGTGTTCGCTTTTGCCTGGAGGGTTTTTTATTTCAATCTGCAAAGCGATGCCATGATCTGCGGTGTGGCTCGTGTCCACCGCAAAGTCGATATACTGACGGGTAAAATCATAATAGCCTTTGTCCTTAAGAAAGAGGTCGATACGTTCGCGCTCTTTGTTCAGTTTATCCTGATCATATCTGTCGTACTGCGCTATCAGGCTTTGACCTTTTTCCTTTAGTAACAACGTCCCGACTTGTTCGTCAGGTATTAAGTAGAGAAGTGTGTCGTAATAGTAGGGTTGCCCTGGCGAAACCTGATACGTAACACTGATCCTTTTTTTATATTCGGTTGTTTTGAACGAAATGATATTTTGAAAATAGCCCTTGGTAAAAAGGTAGTTGCTTATCTTATCGCGTGTGGCCTCGATACTGATAGAATCAAAAACAGTAGCAGGCTCGCCCCACTGCATGAAGTCGTTGCCGTTTTCGATTTTTCCGTTGAGTGCCTCCACTCTTCGTTGCCTGCGATATTGAAGGGAGGTGATCTTTTTCTGACTTTTGGTAGCCGCTATTTTTTTGTTGAATTTTTCTTCTGCCTTGATGCGCTTATCCACAAACTTTTTTTGATCGTACCGTTTTTCCCCTTCGTGGTGCATCCACACCAATGAGTTTATGGGAAGGCCCAACAACCTCCGGTTTACTTTTTTTACATACAAGCCTGGCAGGGCCGAAGATTTAAATCCTTTTGGCGCACTGATTGTTTGGCGATACAATAACTTTTGATTTTCTTGGAGATAGCGAGTG
>JANOQB010000476.1:0-2087 GCA_031422215.1 Cytophagales bacterium
GTCTCCAGCATTTTCAAATCTTCAGCATCAATCTCATGGATACGGATAGGCAACACACGCCTGGCAAAATGAGTTTTTGCCTTTTATTAAAGTGGCCGCCAATGATAAGTTTGGATTGTCTATAAAACTCCTTAATGGAAATATTGCCGGCCGTGTTTTGCCTATCCGTATCCATGAGATTGATGCTGAAGATTTGAAAATGCTGGAGACAGAACTGAAAGGCAAACTCAGGCCAATTGATTTTATTTTTAAATCACCGGGGGTTAATCGCCCGCTACGCGCCAATGAGGATGACCCGCTAAAAAATTCCTACCATACACTTTACCGCGACCAAATCAACAAAACGGCCAACGCGGTAAAAGATATTATCAACGGTTTCAAAAATTTTGAAAGCACGGATGAAATGGCCAAGCCAAAATTTGCTCCCTCGTTGCCGGGCGTTAAAGGAACTCTAAAATCAATAGTGGTTCTTCCTTTTGTTAATGTCGGTAATCAAGAAGAAGGATTCCTCGGTGAGGGCCTAGCTGAAGATTTGTTGAATTCCCTTTCACAGGTCAAGGGTTTGAAAATAGCATCACGGGCTTCCGCTTTTCGATTGGGCGGCACCACCGTCAGCTATCCCGATGTAGCTGAAAAACTTGGGGCAGGAAAAGTGATTGAAGGGAATGCTCACAATAAAGACGGGCAATTAATCCTTTCCATTAAAATCAGCAACACACAAAACGGTTCAACAATTTGGTCGGAGCATTATGAGCGTAACCTAAACAACATTTCAGGATTGATGCGCGAAATTGCCTTCATCATTGTTGAAAAACTCGGAGTGACGTTGCGGGAGGGCGAACGGAACTTAATCGGAAAGCGGCCAACTGAAAACGGTGAAGCATACCTACACTATTTGAATGGCCGCTTTCATTGGTATCGCGAGGGTGAAGGCCTAAGAAAAAGTTTAACTTATTTTCAAAGAGCCATTGGTCTGGATCCCGATTTTTCATTGGCCTTTGCGGGGATGGCCAACGCTTATGTTTTGTTGGGTTATTACCAACTCACCCCTTTAAGCGAAGCGATGAAAAAGTCGAAAGAGGCAGCGATGAGGGCTTTGCAAATTGACCCGTCCAACACCGATGCCTGGTCTGCCCTTGCTTTTATAAATATGGCCTATGAATGGAATTGGCCTGAGGCTGAACATGATTTCAGCCAGGTGTTTGCGGTTAATCCGGCCCACCCCTCTGCAAGGGAAAAGTACAAGCGTTACCTGAGTCAAATTAATGCCAACCTGGAAGAAGCCGAGAAGGAACCATTAACCACCGTTCCGGTTTTTTTACAAGCATACGCATTTCTTCATCGGGGTAAATTTGAAGAAGCATTAAGAGCAGCAACTATTGCAGTGAAGAATGATTCGAAATCATTTATGTCTCAAAGGGCTCTTGGATTGAGTTGCATGGGATTGGAAAAGTATAATGAAGCGACTGATGCGCTCCAAAAAGCTGCCAGTCTATCCAACCGCCATTCGTGGCTTTTGTTTGAATTGATGGGGGCACTGATGCTGGCAGGGAAGATTGAAGAAGCCCAGGCCATTATGGAAGAGGCGCTTGCCGAAGCAAATGCTCTTCCCTCAATGATTCATAATTTCTTCTTTCCATCGAAGTAATAAAGGTCTTCAACATTTACCTGTTATTAGGCTTTCGCGCCATATTCACTCGGCAACACCCCAAACTCCTCCTTAAAAACTTTGCTGAAATACGAAAGATTGGAAAACCCTACTTCATAAGCCACCTGGCTGACCGGCCCCCAGTTTTGTTGTAACAACTGGGCGGCTCGTTGTAATCTTAATTTACGGATCAGCTCATTAACAGAAATATCCGTAAGGCCGGAAATTTTTCTGTACAACTGCACCCGGCTCATGCCCATGTCTTCGGCCAGGGATTCTACACTGAGTTGTTCATCACTGAGGCGTTCGAGGATTTTTTCCTTCACATTGTTCAAAAATCTTTCGTCCTCCGAGAGCACTTCTATTTTTGGTGCGGTGCTCATTAGTTCTGCTCTTAACTTTTCGCGAAGTTTCAACTGTCGGTTCACCCCGTTTCGTA
>JANOQB010000477.1:0-2713 GCA_031422215.1 Cytophagales bacterium
AAGGGTTCTGCCTTTGGTGATGGGATAGATTGGATGAGGCGGAAAAGTTGCTCTGTATCAGCCACATCGGTTAAGCGCATTTTACCGTCCTGTGCCTCCATTTTCAAAGCGTGACCGTTTGTCACGGTTTCATTTCCTTCCTCTTTAAGCCGTTGTTTCAGCTTTCTCCAATACGCTGTAGGGTCAACACTTTCAGTTAACACGGTAATTACATCAACAATTGATATGTACCACTTTTCCTTTACGGCATCCCAGAGGGTTCTTACTTGTTTATCCTCAAAGACCTTTATTTCATTCCGTTTCTCCATACTGCTAGTTTAATTTCTATTTCACTCAACCCGTGACGAATTGTCACGGGTTCATTTATATTTTCAATTGTCCGAATTTACCGGACAGCTCATACTGCCAATACGCTATGGGTTACTCCAAATATTTCATCAATTTCTTTCGTGATTTCTATAAGACAAAGTTTCTGAACAAATCCAGAAATTGCAATAGATGACCTGCTAATGAGTTGTCTCTTTGGTACTACCAACCTACCCTCACTAATTGCTGAACCTCTTCTCAACAATTTCTATAAACTCCAGGTACTCGTCACTCTCTTTGTTCCAGTCGGCATAGGCATCGTCTATAAAGCGCATGGCTTGTGTCAGGTTGTCAAAGCGGTCGAGCTTGTCAATGGCATCACTAAAAATTTCAAAATCACCATGGAACAAAATCTTGGTGAACATGAATTTCTGGTTGATGGTAAGATTGTCCTTCAACCTTTTCATTTTTTTATTGGCGAGGTCATCGCCCAAGGTATGCTTGGTTTCTTTTGGTGCGGAGGTTGGGGCCACCGTTTTTGGTTCTAACGGAACGACTGCCACTGGCTTCGAAACCGGGGCTTGTGCAATCAGGGGTTTCGGATCATAAAATTTTTCAACTTGCAATGGCACAACCTGATTGAATGCCTGAAGGTGCGGCTCTATTTCTTCAGGTGTAAAATTTACCTCTTCCAATAGTTGGTCTAATATCGCAAATGCCTCGTTGCCCGAAATGGATGTCAATTTTTTTTCTTCCAAGCGGGCCACTAATTTTTCAAGTGGAGCATTATTGATTTTGATATACCGCACCTCACTTTTCAAATCGGAAGTGTTCACCACACCCCCTTCTCTTTTGTCCAAGGTATCGGAATAAAAATCGTATGGATCTAAGATGAGGTAAATGGTTTGGTTTACGGCCCTCGTCAACAAGGGAAGAAAGTCCTGTTTGCCAATCAAAATGTGATTGCTGAGCGCGTTGTGATAATGCTTGAGGGCATCCGTTACTTCGCTGGCTTCGTAGTCAAAGTAAGGGCTCTTTAATTTTTCGCTCTCTTTTTTCCAGGTGATCAACAGATCGCGCACCACAAACAGGTTCACTTGCTTGATGGTGGATAGCTGTAGTATCTCAGCACCCGTTATCTTGCTCTTCTTGGCAAAAAAAGAGTTGACAAGGTGATTGGCAAACTGTTGAGCATACTGATCTACCGATTTCAAACTGATCTTTTCATCCATGAGTAAAATTTTTTCAATGATTTTTGTTTATTAACGAAGGTTGCAGGTATAAATTGATCCTGATGGTAAAGATAACAATTGAAAATTTGGGGCAAAAGGAACTGGCGTCTCCCGATCAGTCTCACTCGATATTGCAGGTGGTGCAATCCAACTTTATAGATTGGATGCATGCCTGCGGAGGCAAGGGCCGGTGCACCACCTGCAAAATGATTGTGGTGGAAGGAAGTGAACACCTTTCGCCCCCAACGCGGGCCGAGTTGGATTACCGCAAGATTGGGCAGCTGGCAACCAACGAACGTCTGGCTTGTGAAACGCGAACCTTGGGTCCATGCGTCATCCGTATTCCCGAAGAATGCAAACTGCCCCATGTTGTTTATTCAAGTTAAACTCGTTACGTCTTCTCATCGTCCCCGAAACGGGAGACAACGAGGGACACTAAATTATTTTTAGTGAAACTTGGTGCCTTTAGTAGCCTAATTCTTTTAGCCACTAAGTCACAAAGATCCTAAGAAAGGTGCATGACAAATTGCACTTTTTGAGACAAGTCCGATAGGACTTGAATTTTGAATAGCCCCCAATGATCCCGATAGCTATCGGGATGGGGGTTGAATAGATTCAGGTGAAGCAACCCTGAAAGGGTTGAATATTGATACACATTCAACCCTTTCACGGTTGGCGCAAACGTATCGTCTCCCGCCTCGGGGACGCTACCCTATGGAAGATCATATTCCACTTGATTTAGAAAGCAAGCTCAATCATTTACAAATCTCCATCCAACCCCTAACTTGCGCACATGTTTATAGAACCGGACTTGGGCAGGGACAAAGCAACCAACCGCAGTGGTTGGATTGAAGTGATCTGTGGCTGCATGTTCTCAGGCAAAACAGAGGAACTGATACGCAGACTAAACCGTGCGTTGATTGCCAAACAGAAAGTAGAAATATTCAAACCTAAAATCGACACGCGCTATCACACCGAAAAAATTGTATCGCACAACGACCGCGAGATACGATCGACACCGGTAAACTTTGCCAACGACATTTTGCTGCTAGCAGGTGATTGCGATGTGGTAGGCATTGACGAGGCGCAGTTTTTTGACGAGTCGATTGTGGAAGTATGCAACACGTTGGCCAATAGCGGCAAGCGTGTGATTGTGGCCGGCCTGGACATGGACT
>JANOQB010000478.1:0-4820 GCA_031422215.1 Cytophagales bacterium
TGTATCCAAAAACATCAAGGATAGCACTGCTTTGCGATGTAACCCATTGTGTGGCCGGATCGGGTTGCGGATGCCAGGCCGTAACATACCAACCATAAAGTAAATTGAGTATTAGATAAAGGCCGAGAAATTTCAGCAGAAAAAAAATGGTGGGTTTAAATTCGTTAAAATTCATTTTGTGCGGATGGGTCGTGCGGGAATTCCAACTACTGTTTCTCCATTATCAACGGACTTGGTAACAACCGACCCCGATCCAACCAAACTTAGGTCACCTACCTGCAAGCCATTGAGAATGTTTGCCCCCGAACCAATGAACACGCCTTTGCCAATCTTAACTTCACCGGCAATATTTACAGCGGGCATTATGGAAGTGCAATCGCCAATATGCACATCATGGCCTACCGTGCAATTCAAGTTCAGTAATACGTGCTCACCAATTTCAATATCGCTGGTCAGTATCACTCCCGCAGTGACGATACTTCCACGGCCAATTTTTATGGATTGGAAATCTTGAACGATAGCATTTGGATGGATGAGTGTTGGAAAATTAATGTTGCTTATTCCGTTCAAGCCCTCAACTAACCTCATTTTTGTCAACGGGTTGCCAATGGCCAAAACAAGATTTAACGGTTCAACAACACTTTGCAAATCGGTTAGCCCGCCTAAAACCAGTCGATCTTTCACCCTAGTTCCTTTAGCTTTACCATCGTCATAAAAGCCTACCACTTCCCACTCGGGCAATGCAAGGAGCAAAGCCAACACCTCGCGCCCCAATCCTCCACAGCCATAAATTGCTATCTTCTTTTTCAATTTATCTTTATTTACTGATGTTACGCAAAACTTAATGGACTGTCAGTTTGAGGCTCTCGAAAACGACTTGATCAAAATAGCCTTCGAGTACCTCAGGCTGACATACCTTTCAATTATTTTGCGCAACATCACTTATTAATAATCCGGGCAGGGTTTCCGACTACAGTAGCATAAGCAGGAACATCTTTGGTTACTACTGCCCCCGCTCCTACTGTTGCCCATTCGCCAACATGAATGCCCGGCAACAATACAGCACCAGCACCAACAAAGGCACCCTCGCCCAGATGCACACGTCCACATAGCACAGCATTCGGTGCCACGTGCACATAATCTTTTACGATGCAATCATGATCAACGCTTACTGATGTATTGAGTATCACATGATCTCCAATACGTGTAAGTGCCTGCACGATCACCCCGTGCAAAATCATAACTCCAATTCCAATAGTTGCATGATCTGAAATAATACTGGATGAATGAATGGCTTTTCCAAACACGTGAGATGTTTTGGCCACCACCGACTTTCTCAATGCGTTATCTCCAATGGCCACAATGGCTTTTGCACTTGGCTCAAAGTTAGGATCGTAAATCCCCATCTGCTTCACGCCAAACAACTCGCCTGTATATTTCGGGTCGAACAAAGCGAGCACTTCTATGCCTTGCGAAAGCAGACAGTCAAGCACCACTTTGGCATGCTCACCACCGCCTTGTAAAATGATATTAGTTGTTGCCACGAAATTTTTCCATTGTTACCGAGGTTGTGCTACTGATCCCCTCTGCTTTAAAAACCTTTATCACCGTCAAAAATAGGATTTTTATATCCAACCAAAAGGATTGATGCTCCACATACCAAACATCATACTCAAATTTTTTCAACCAAGTAATTGTGTTCCTTCCATTTACCTGCGCCCATCCTGTAATGCCGGGCTTCACTTCATGCCTTCTTTTTTGAACTTCATTGTAAAGCGGCAGGTATTCTATTAACAAAGGCCGTGGCCCTACAAGAGACATATCGCCCTTCAACACATTGAAAAGTTGGGGCAATTCATCGAGGGAAGTTTTTCGTACAATGGTTCCTATCCAGGTCAGGCGATCTTCATCGGATAACAGTTCTCCACGTTCGTTTCTTGCATCGTTCATGGTTCTGAACTTGATCACAGTAAATATCTTTTCTTTTCTGCCTGGCCGTGGTTGCACAAACCAGATTTTTCCTTTGTTGGCAATAGCTATCAAAAAAACAGTCAGAATAAATAGTGGGCTTGCGATCGCCAAAATGATCAGGGCACTGAGCTTATCAAGAAATGGTTTGACTATTTGTTGGTACACTGTGACCTCACCCCCTAACCCCTCTCCAGAAGAGAGGGGTGACTGTCGATTACGGTCTGAGCTAATATTCATAATATGAATAAAAGTAGGATTAGTTTTTAATTGGGTTGCTTAGGTTGAGATGATACTGATATTCCTTCAATAGCTCCTGCCACACAAATTGCTGATCAAAATTTTTAGTAACAAATTCACGCGCATTTATTGCAAACATCTTACGTTTTTCAATTTCCATGATCATGAATTGCATTGCTTTCAATAAAGCACCTGCGTCTTTTGCCTCCACAACCAAACCGCTCACCTGGTCTTCAATGATCTCGTTGCAACCATTTATATTGGAAACTATACAGGGCACTTCCAAACAGGCAGCTTGCATCACCACATTGGGGAAACCTTCGCGGTAGCTCGGAAAAACAAAAACATCGGAAGCAGTCATCCACGGACGCACATCCTGCTGAAAGCCTGGAAGAATTATAGTTGGATCATTTTTTATGGTGCTCATGGTTATATCCGGCAGAGGATCCAATGCCTCTTCGCGAGGGCCTACAAGGATCAATCGCTTTTCAATTCCGTTGCCCAACTTTTGAAATGCCTCCACTAACTCCACGATACCTTTGTCTTTCACCACACGGCCCACAAAACAAAAAACAAAAGAGCCTTCTGGAATTTGATAACGGCTTTTGATTCCGTTGGCAGCATCAACCAACTTGGATGTTCGCGAAAAATAATTTGAATCAATACCATTGCTGCTGCCCTTGCCAAGAATTGACAATTGACAATTGACAATTGACAATTGTTCCCGTATGTATTTTAGCAGACCTTTAGAGTTCGGATACACATTCGTAGCACAACTATAGGTAATCCGCTCTGTTATTTTCAACAACGTTCGCTTTATCCCTTTCGTCTCCATCAACGGCAATCCTGCTACCGTGTGCATACGTATTTTCACACCACACATCCATGCCGCTAACATACCGAGCAGACCTGCCTTGGGCGTGTGTGTATGTACAATATCTGGCTTGTAATTTTTTATCAAACGTATCAGCTTCAGCAAACAAATAATATCCTGCACTGGCGTGATGGTCCGTGTCATGGGCACCACGTGGTGAGTAACACCCGCAGAAAGTAGTTCTTTTAATTCTTCACCATCGGCACTCGCTGTCATTACTTCAAAACCGTGTTGTTGAAAAAAAGAAAACTGGCCCGCCAACAAGAGCTTGAGGGAAATGGGAACGGTGGTGATGCGAAGCAACTTGGGCCTATTTATCATGGCCTATCAAAGCGGTTAACTCGGCCATGTTGAGACTTTGCATGCCCCAACGCTGGTGGCAATACTTGTAGTGGTCTAAAATTTTTTTCAATCCAATAATACTTTGATCTGGATAAGTGCCAAAGTTATGCGGATGCCACCACAAATGATATACTTCCCCTTGCTTTGCTGCCCGTGTCATCTCAGATTTTATCCGCTGGATTTTAAATTCGTTTAGAAAAAATTCTTTTGGATTGTAAGGACGAAGCAAACGACTGGCGGGAATGCAAACAGGGAACCCTTCACGAACCTGGAGCGAATTTATAGAATACGTATTTTTTTTTCCTATAGGAAAATAGGCATCCAAACCACGGTTGAGCCGCTTCCATGCCGACTCGCTTTGCGTGCTTTCAATATTCCAAAACCAATCGAGCGGATTTGATCTTACCGAAGAGATTCCCTCTTCAAAACATACTTTTAAATATTGATCATTAAATTGATTGCGGGGAAATACCAACGAGCGAAGGGTGACCCCATATCCTTTCGCCACACGTTGTGCCGCACGAAGGTCATCGCGAAATTGCTCTGCGGTTTGTCCTTCCTCGTTGCAGTAATAATGCGCAAAGGTATGTGTGCCTATTTCCTGATTCGGTGTTTCTACAATTTTTTTTATCAGCGAAGGCGCAAAGTGGAAAGGATCTTCTTCTTCATTTTCACCGATGCCCACATTTTCGATAAAGTGATAGGCACTCAATTGTTTCTCAGCATAGGTTGGCTTTTGGGTTGGAGCATTGTTTAACAATTCTGTTTTGCTTTGATGGAACAATATGCCCACGGTGGCCCACGTTACGTGCGCCTGATAAAGAGAAAACATTTGCAACATTTCCGGAATTGCATTGCGGGTATTCAAGAAATAATTTCTGTAATCACCTTTGCCGATGGGAGGACCGGAAAAACCAGCAGCCTCTGTTTGGGAAAGATTGCGAGTAACTTTTGACTGCCAACTGCCAACTGCCAACCTACCCTCCGCACTGCTACGGGAGGCGGGCTGCCTGCTTATTTGAAGCGGCCACTTCTCAAACCCTCCCCAGTGAAGTTCGAAATCGAGGGATATGGTGAAGGTGCCGGTCATACTGATGCATGCAATGCTTGCTGCTTAAGGGCACGGGTTTGCAATAACTTTCGTTTGGCCACTACCCGAAGTCGTGCCATCTTTTGTTCATCCAAAAATTTAAGGATCACAAAGAGGATAAGAATCATTACCTGGCTTTTCTGGCGCATGGCCAGGCCAAGGTTTCCGGAAATTTGGGCGAGCGCAAACGAGACTCCGAGGAATGTAAATAAGCAGGTCTTGGTAATTGCGTCTGCGGCCATCAAAAAGCGAAGTCCTGAGGGAGTAAACAGACGAATAAAAAAAATAAGATAGAAGAGATTTTCA
>JANOQB010000479.1:0-3003 GCA_031422215.1 Cytophagales bacterium
CTCGTTTCGCTTTCATCCGACATTGGTTCTCATGAATTTCTGGCCAAGGAAATGATCGGATCAAAAGTGCCTGTGATAAAAACATCCGCTGCTCAAGCGCTTACGGCTCTCAATAAGAGCAACCTGTTTTTCAAAGAACTGAAACCCGCTTTTGCAGAGGCTTATAAAAATGCTTTGCTCGATGCGGATGCTGGCGTGATCAGCATAGTGGCCGCCACCCTTGCCGACTCTACGTTGGATTACAAGTCTGTTATTTCCGATTATAGTTTCCTTAGCGAAGCCAAAAAGAAACTTGTATTGCCAAGAGACTATGAAGCCATTCAACCGTTGGATGAAGCCATCGCCTATTTCGAAGGAAGAGAAAAACCATCGCCACCAAAAAATGAATTCAATCATCCCATCAACTGGCAACTTGTAAAAGGCATTTCTAAATACCAGCAGGTAAAAATAGTTACCAGCAAAGGTGAGATAACATTGACGTTGCTGGTGGAAGATGCGCCCGGCACGGTGGCAAATTTTGTTGACCTGATAAATCAAAAATATTTTGATGGCAAGTACGTGCATCGGGTAGTCCCAAATTTTGTGATGCAAACAGGGTGCAACCGTGGCGATGGCTTTGGCAGCGAAGATTATTCCATCCGCTCAGAATTTTCTTTGCACCGATATGAGGAGGGCTCGGTGGGCATGGCCTCTGCCGGAAAAGACACCGAAGGCACACAATGGTTCATCACTCACTCGCCCACGCCCCACCTAAACGGCCGCTACACCTTGTTCGCCAAAGTAGTATCGGGTATGGATGTCGTGCACAAAATAGAAGTGGGCGACCGAATAGTAAGAGTTGCTCTTGATGAGGAGTAGAAATTGTGAAAGCATCAAAGTCACATGGAAAAAGATGATGTTAGAATACCATTCTCTATTTATACCAATGGTCACTTTAAATTTTGTGCCTAACGAAATATCAAAGTTTGGTTCACCGTTGCCGCTTTTTGTTAGTTCATCCATTGCTCTGCGAATGTAGGAAGTGGGCTTTAGCCCAATTATGGATTGCAAAACTGTCGTCCTTCGTAGAGTATCTCAGAATGTTTACACATAATATCGTTTAGGATTTCACTTATTCCATGAGCCCTAATTACTTTGCATGATTATGGCGCAGGCATTTTATCAGGATTTTAAAATTGGGATAATCGGTGGAGGCCAGCTTGGCCGCATGCTCATTCAATCAGGCATAGATTTTAACCTCAACTTCTCCGTGCTCGACCCCGACCCCCAGGCACCGTGCCATCAACTTGCCCCCTTCACGTGCGGCAAACTTACTGACTACAAAACGGTGATGGATTTTGGAAAGGATTGTGACCTGATCACCATCGAAATTGAAAACGTGAACACGCAAGCACTGGCCGACCTTGAAAAAGCCGGCAAAAAAGTTTTTCCGCAACCTCACATTGTTGAACTCATCCAGGACAAGCGCAGGCAAAAGCAATTTTTTAAAGACAACAATATTCCCACAGCCGATTTTTTGTTGGTTGAAAACAAAGTAGATATTCTAAATCATCAATCGTATTTGCCTGCCGTGAACAAACTGGGCCGCGAAGGATATGACGGGCGTGGTGTGCAAGTGCTCCGTAGCGCATCAGATATTTCGAAAGCATTCGATGCTCCGGGCCTGCTTGAAAAACTTATTGATTTCGAAAAGGAAATTTCAGTGATCGTATCGCGCAACGCGGCCGGTGAGATCGCCACCTTCCCCGCAGTGGAAATGGTATTTCATCCACAGGCCAATTTGGTAGAGTACCTTTTCTCGCCAGCACAAATCGATAATGCCATTGCACAGCAGGCAAAAGAAATTGCAGAGCGTGTAATTGTTACGATGGGGTTGGTGGGGCTTTTGGCTGTTGAAATGTTTGTTACTAAAGATGGGAAGGTGCTTGTAAACGAAGTGGCGCCCCGGCCGCACAACAGTGGCCATCAAACCATAGAGGCAAATGTTACCTCGCAATATGAGCAACACCTGCGTGCTATTCTGGGCCTGCCCCCGGGCGACACACAGTGCACTACAGCCAGTGCCATGGTAAACATCTTGGGCGAAGAAGGCTTTACCGGCATGGCACAGTACGAAGGGCTGAGCGAAGTGATGGCAATGCCTGGTGTGCATGTGCACCTATATGGCAAGAAGCAAACAAAACCCTTTCGCAAAATGGGCCATGTTACAATCGTGGAAAGCGATCTGGAAAGTTTAAAAAAGAAAGCCAACTTTGTGAAGCAAACCTTGAAAGTAAAAGCATGAGCAAACCCGTTGTAGGCATTATTATGGGAAGTCAGTCGGACCTTAAAGTGATGAGAGAGGCCGCTGAATTTCTGGAAGAATTAAAAATCCCTTTTGAGCTTACCGTGGTGTCGGCACACCGCACACCCCAGCGCATGGTTGACTATGCATCTTCAGCGCGGTTGCGTGGCCTCAAAGTAATTGTGGCCGGTGCTGGTGGTGCGGCCCACCTTCCGGGGATGGTTGCTTCGCTCACCTCATTGCCGGTGATCGGTGTGCCGATCAAATCGTCCAACTCCATAGACGGATGGGACTCGGTGCTTTCCATCCTGCAAATGCCAAGTGGCGTGCCCGTGGCAACAGTGGCATTGAACGGTGCAAAAAATGCTGGCATATTGGCTGCGCAAATACTGGGCACCGAAAACAAAGCGATCGCAAAAAAATTGGATGCCTTTAAGATAGGCCTCCGCAAAAAAGTGGAGGACTCATTCAAGGACATTGAAAAGAAGGGATGGAAGCATGCGCAGTGAGGAGCGCGCAGGTCGCTTACTCAAAGCATTTAAGTCATGCTAAAAAATAGCACTCTTATGAAAAGTTTTATTCTACTTTTATTTTTTGTCGTTGGACTTGTCAATATCCAAGCTCAACAACCTACTAAATTTGATGATTTAGTTGAAGTAATCGATAATGGATCAATAAAATTCTATTTAGACGCTGTATTTAAGATTGTTTATAAGGAT
>JANOQB010000480.1:0-2560 GCA_031422215.1 Cytophagales bacterium
TGATTTCTCCTCTACTAAGGCTGGGCAAACGATGAAGGCGCGTCCCCTTTTTTACTGTGTTTTTAAATTGTGCATTGGTGCAATTTGTCATACACCCATCGCAATTCAATATCTGACCAATTCCTTCGAATACACGAGTACTCAAAAAACTTTAGCGCATTTAAAACTTCAACACAGCAAACCCTTTCAACTGATAGGTAGTAAGCGTGGTGAGCATGGAAGTGGCAATCTTCACTTCGGGCACCATGTTGTTCCGGTCTATGCTACGGGCAATCAGCGATTGGCCACAGACAAACATTTTTACACCGGCCTCCTTTAGCTCCTTGTATAATTTCAGGTTTGGATTGTCAACACCATACTTGTTTTTGTATTCGCGGTTGCTCATTACTGTGTAGGCCGCTCCACCATGTATGGCCAGCACAACGGTAAGGTTTTCTTTGGGCACTCCACCGATTGAATGAAGGTTCAACAAACGCGACACGTTGTGCAATGCCCAGTTGAGGGAATCCGGTGCTTCGCTCGACCGCTCTATCTCGATCACTATTTTGTATTCAAGGGATGGGTCGGGCTTTTCTTCTGCATAGGGTATTTCAAAAATCCCACCATAATTTTTTGTTATCGGGTTCACGCGGCTTTGCGAAAATGCGGAGAGCGACAATCCAATTAAAAGTAAGGATAGCAAAGTTTTCATAGGTGATCTTTTAAGATATTTAATGATGCAACCAAAATAAGTACAGCAGTAATCCGCCTTACATACATGGGTTTAAATTTTTTGGCCCCAAGGCGCGAACCAATTTGACCTCCTACAAAAACGGCTACCAATAACGCCAACAATAATTGGAAATCTATATCGGGAACGCCCCGCGAAAACTGGCCGACCAATCCACTCACCGAATTGACAAGTATAAACACACTGGCCAAGGCCGAAATCTTTTTTGCTTCGGCCCAATTCATGAAATGCAAAATGGGTGAAAGGAAAATGCCACCGCCAATGCTCACCAATCCCGAAAGGAAACCAATGATGCCGCCCAAAACAGTTTTACTTAGATCGCTTTCAATCTTCCAGGAAGGAAAAATGCTTTTTCCATCCCGTTGAATCCATAGAAATATAGAGGCAATCAATAAAGTAATCCCCAACAAAATAAAGAATGTAGAGTCTTTTAATTTCCACAAACCACCCAGAAACGCCAAGGGTACGCTGGCCACCAAAAAAGGCCATATCTCTTTGAAGGACAATTTATGCTGTTTGTAAAAAATGATGGCACCACCCGTGACTACCACAATATTGCACAACAGTGCGGTGGGCCTGATCACTTCCGGCAGCAATGCAAAAAACGGTTGTGCCATCAGGGCGAGGTAACTGGAGCCTCCGCCAAAACCAACAGACGCATACACCAGGGCGATGCAGAAAAATGAAATGATAAGAATGTAAAAATTCAATTCCATCAAAAAGGTTTAGCTCGAAATATACTACTTCGGTCTTTACTTAAGCAGCACTTTTAAATTTAATCCCAACGGCAGTTACAATGGTTTGGTTGCCTTACCTACGTAGTACACAGTAGGAGGATCGCAATCCGAATGAAAGGACTATGTATATTTGATTTTTAATTGTCACGATGATAGAAATAACCGATAGGCCCATTGAGGTGATGAAAATAATCGGTGCTGCCTCACTAAACGAAGCCGGTGCGATCAACACGTTCATTGGCACCGTGCGCAACCAAACGTCAGGGAAAAAAGTGATCAAACTTGATTATGAGGCATACGGGCCGATGGCCATTTCAGAGATAAGGAAAATCATCAATCAGGCAAACGATAAATGGCCTATACTTGGTTGTGCGGTAAGCCACCGTGTTGGTGTCATTTTTCCAGGAGATATTGCAGTTGTTGTTTCCGTCTCTACGGCCCACCGCAAAAATTCTTTCAAGGCTTGTCAATTTATAATCGACACGTTAAAGGAGACTGTTCCTATCTGGAAGAAAGAATTTTTTGAAGATGGCGACCAATGGGTGTCGGCCCATCCTTAATTTTAGAGTTGACTTACAATCATTGCCAGCACGGCAACTATTCCCACAGCTATCAAAAATCCTGCTGAGATAACCACCGCCAAATCGCGATGGATGGGATTTAAGTGGAATCCCGGTAACATGTTTTTATTGATGAATTTCATAAAGGGTAGATTAAAGTTCCTCCAAGTTAGTGCTACCGAAGTGAAAAATTCAGAACTGCACGATATAAATCTTTGAGCAATTCAAACTTTGATGAAGGAGGCGAACGTTAAAATACTAATTGATTGGAAGTTATACATCGGAAGAAAAATGGAAACTGATGGCTTCTATTTTCTCACAAAATCCTTCTTGCCCCCACTTTTCGCCATCAGCCTCACTTCCTCAATGATAATGTTGTGCGACAATGCCTTGCACATATCGTAAATAGTGAGGGCGGCAACCGCAGCAGCAGTCAATGCTTCCATCTCCACGCCTGTCTTTGATGTGATCACCGCTTCGGTGTTGATGATGGCTTTATTTTTTTTTACGGTGATTTTTATTTTGCAATCTTC
>JANOQB010000481.1:0-6050 GCA_031422215.1 Cytophagales bacterium
AAGCCACATTATTGATCCCGCAGTTGGAGGGATGGAAGGAGAGTTGGATGACCTGCGGTGAATTAATGCTCTCCTGACAGCTCAAAATGCTGTCCAGGATTGAGATGAATCCATTCACAGGATTGAGAACAAGAATCACAAACAAAAAAAGTCATGATCGACCCGCCCACTATCAACCAGAAAATTAAAACGGTTTTAGATTTTAGATATTCAATGAAAGACATCTCGTTGACAGTTTTAGGAATTGACAGTTGACAAATATACAATTGACACGGGTAACCTCACCCCTACCTGTCCGGCAGGCAGGCCTGGCCCCGCTCCAAAGGAGAGGGGTGACTATCTTGGTCAACAGAGTGGCGGAAATTAAGGGCTATTTGCATTGCTCCTTCATTCCCTCCGCCATTCCCTTTCCCCACTGAGGGGCGAGAGGATTTTCGGTTTTGAAGGAATCAAATTTTTCCAATGCCTTCGCCAGTGTTGCACAAGCCTCGTCAGTGGAGGACTTAAAAAACTGGGCGGTGCCATATTGCATCTGCGCCATGAAAGCAAGAGCACGTGGATTTTCTGGATTTAATCCCATTGCCTTTCCAAAAGTTTGAAAAGCCATGCTTGAATACTGTGGGCCTCGTGTGCCAGGGTCAACCGTAACGCGGATCATGTGAACAAACCCTTCCAAGGCAACTATTTCGGATTCATTTTCTTTGATGCCATTTGCTTTTTCCAATGAGGCCGCTGCCATGTCAAGCAATTGATCTTTCTTCCCACCATCTTGCTCACGAGTTGCCTGCATCAAGTATCCGAATGAAGCATAGTAGAAGGGCTCCCATTTTGTTTTCTCGGCATTGCCAATCCGTTCAAAGGCGTTGATGGCTTGTTGGTATTCTTCCGTAGTCTTTGCTTTATAAATCGCTTCAATGTTTTTGGTCATTTGCTCCACATACTTACCATCATTGGCAAAAGTTGATATGGAAATCAGAGTGAGAAATAAAATTGTTGTTTTCATAATGGTTATAGTTTAGATGTTGGAAACTGGATATTGGATACTTGATTCTGGATGCTGGGTGATTCTGTGTTTATAAATTTGGCAACTGGTTTACAGATTTATTTTTTGTGATGGTGATGAATATGCCGATGAACAAAAACCGAGGTGCAGGTTGGCGCACGGCACGGCTCACATATTCGCCTGTGCCGTTGGGTTGCCCACTAAACTGATAGCCGAAAATATTATCACGGCCCAACAGATTGGTACACGACAAGTAAATGATAAGATTGCTCTTGGGAAGATAGGCCACATTGGCACTCAAGTCCTGATAAGAAGGTGTTCTGTCCGAATTGAACTTATCCGACAAATTGTTTGGATTGTAATACGGCCTTCCGCTCGCATAGCTATATGTAAAACCAAGTTGCGATTTTATGGCTTTTACAAAATGCTTATAAACGAAAGAGAAATTATGTTTGGAAGCAAAGCCAGGAGTGGCCGATGTAGGAAAATTTAAGTAGTCGCGCTGGGTGTCAAGAAAAGAATACGATACCCAGTAGTCCACATTTTTTAAAGACTCACTATCGCGCCAGAAAAACTCAATGCCCTTTGCGTAGCCATTGCCAGTGTTGTTGAGCCATTGAGGATTTCCGCTTTCAAACTTGATGAGCTGATTATATTTTTTGTAATACGTTTCCACACGAAAGGTCTTCTTATCTGTGATGATCTGATAATTTAAAATAAAGTGTTGCGCTTTTTCAGGATCAAGAGCGTTGTTTAACATAACATATTCGTTCTTGGCCGTTTGGCGGAACGTTCCATATGCAAATGAAAACTGACCCGCATCTCCTGGCTTGTAGCCAAGTGAAATCCGTGGGTCAACACTGAGTTGATCAATCAATCCATTGTACTCCATCCTCCCTCCTGCTTTTGCAACAAAATGCTTGCTTGCGTACAACTCTGCTTCGGCAAAGGATGCCAGCACAGGCTCGTGAAAAGAAAGCGACTCGATGGATTTTGAAATTTCATTTTCACGCGATACCTTATAACTGCGGTCGATCAGTTCACTGCCAAAGCGCAACTCCAGGTTGTCGAAAACAGAATTTTCAAATACCGCTTTTGCATGAATGCCATTTTCTTTTTCTACCATTGGGCTGCCATCTATCTTTAGATTATTCTCAATAAATGTATAGGAAAGTCCACCATGCACTGACCAATTTTGGTTGAGCGACTGCTGATACGTTCCATTGCCATAGCGGTAGATGTTGGTCAAATCAAATAGTTGTTTTATCTGGGGCTTGAGTATGTCGTGATTGTATAAGGAGAGATCGGAACGGTTGAAGTTGCCGAAAAATTTTACCAACCCATCTTTGCCAAATTTTAAACGATAGGCACCACTTCCCTCTACCGAAGCAGGCGGGGTTTTCCAATCAATCTCCTGGTTGATCAGCCCCATGTAAGGCCGCAAGTTTGTGAATTGGATTTTTCCCGACAGCGAAGAATTGTCCCACACCTGCGTGTGCGCCACATCGGCACCTACCGATAAAATACCAATGTCGGTTTGGTTCATGTCGGCTTTGTCTTTTGAATTTAATACAAGAGCAGATGAAAGTGCCTGGCCATATTCGGCAGAATATCCGCCTGTGCTGAAACTTGTTCCCTTAAACATGAAGGGCAAAAATCTTCCGCGGGAAGGAGTGTTGGGTGCAGCCACGCCATACGCATCAAGCACAACCATGCCATCAATAAATGTGCGTGCCTCATTGCTATCGCCACCACGAACGAAGAGGCGACCGCTCTCCCCTACTTTGGTAGTACCAGGCAATGTGTTCAATGCCCCGGCAATGTCGGCAGTGGCACCGGCTGTCATGGCAATGTCCACCGCTTTTAAAATAGTCCTGCGCCTTTCTTCACCTGCCGTAAATGATCCGGCCGAGATCACTACGGCATCGAGTTGATTGATTTCTTCTTTCAAATCGATAGCGATGGTGAGTGGCGCACCATTCAATTCAACAGTCTGTTGAAATTGTTTATATCCCACGAAAGTGGCCACCAGAATTTTTTTTCCACTCTCATCGGTGGAGAAAGAAAACTTCCCTTCGGAGTTCGAACTTACGCCATCATAAGAATCCTGAATGAAAATGTTGGCACCGGGAACAACCTGACCTCTTTCATCTTTTACGATGCCCGAAATTTTGGTTTGGGCAATGCTTGCCAAAGTGATAACTGTAAACAAAAATGTGACCTGTGCTTTCATATTTATTTTCCTTTGCGGGATTACACGGTAAAGGTGCACGGCTTGTTGAAGAGTTTTAGTAACGAGTTACCGAAGTGTAGATTGGGTACGATGAATTGTAGATTTATCGATCAGCATCGGTTAATGAATTGGATTTTCTATAGTGTCAATTTAGCCAGGTAAGACCAAGGTTTACGAAAGATTTGTGTTTGGGACTAAAGTCCCTAAAATTTTTATTATCAATTCCCACGGGCTTAAGCCTGCCTGTCCGGTAGGCAGGCCCGTGGCAAATTGAACACCGTGGACGAAGGGCTTTAGCCCAAATAGAAAAAAAATCGTGCACTCATCTTATGCACTTGGTTTTGTTTCTATCAAAAAATACTACCTTTAAAACATGCAACAATCTTCCGCCACCACACTCTTTATGCCCATTGCCCTTGGCATTATTATGCTTGGCCTTGGCTTATCCCTTACACTGAATGATTTCAAGCGTGTAACAAAATATCCAAAGGCGATGACCATCGCGCTGGTGTGCCAAATGGTTGTGCTGCCAATACTCTGTTTTGTTATTGCTAAATTCAGCGGACTTAGTGCCGCGCTCTGCGTTGGCCTTTTGTTGCTGGCCGCTTCACCGGGCGGGCCCACGGCCAATTTGTACAGCTACCTCTCGCATGGCGATGTTGCTCTCAATATTTCGCTCACAGCTATAAACAGTGTTCTTTCCCTTTTCATGCTGCCTCTGATTGTCAATCTTTCGCTGGAATATTTTATGGGGGCAGGTCAATACATACCGCTTCCTTTTGCAAAAGTGGTAGAGGTATTTGCCATCGTGCTGGTGCCGGTGAGCATTGGGATGATGATAAAAAACAAAGCACCACAATTTGCCAGCAAAATGGACAAGCCTGTGAAAATCATTTCCGCCTTGTTGCTGTTGACCATTATCATTTCCATTACGTTGCGTGAAAAAGCACTGCTGGCAGAAAATTTTGCCCTGTTGGGATTGCCCGTGTTGCTCTTTAATGTGTTAAGCCTGGCGGTTGGATTTTATATTCCATTACTTTTTAAAGTTGAGAGAAAGCAAGCCGTGGCCATTGGCATGGAAATAGGGATACACAACGGCACGCTTGCCATTTACATCGCTTTGAATGTTATCAACAACTCTACCATGAGTATTCCCCCGGCTATTTACAGTTTGCTCATGTTCCTCACCGCGGCCATGTTCGGGTTTCTGGTGAACATAGGAAAGAAACAGGTGGTTGCTTAGATCCACTTTGTCATGCCATTGGCGTGATGAATCGATGCTCCCGAAAGTCAAAGCCCCGATTTTTCATCGGGGGGCCGCCAAAAAAAATACAATCACATGCTTTGGATAAAGTCTAAAACTTTCCATTTGATTGGCTTATTTTTGCAGGTCAAAATAATTCTGGAAAGCAGATAATAGAAAGGAAATGGCCGAATACACCAAAGAAGAAATCAAGAACATTGAAGCGAAGTGGCGCACCGAATGGGAAAGGCGCGGAGTTTATAAAGTGGTTAACGATACGGCCAAGCCGAAATATTATGTGCTGGATATGTTCCCCTACCCTTCTGGGGCCGGGCTTCATGTAGGCCATCCGCTCGGATACATCGCCTCTGATATTGTTGCCCGCTTTAAAAGACTTCAGGGGTTCAACGTGCTCCACCCGATGGGCTTCGATGCGTTTGGTTTGCCGGCAGAGCAATATGCGCTGGAACATGGAATCCATCCGGCCATCTCCACAGCCGATAATATCAACAACTTTAAAAGACAGTTGGGCAACATCGGGTTCAGCTACGATTGGAGCCGCGAAGTGCAAACCTGCGATCCGAAATATTATCGGTGGACGCAGTGGATCTTCTTGCAGATTTTTGATAGCTGGTTCAACCGAAAAAAAGAAAAGGCGGAGCGCATTTCCGAACTTGTTAAAATATTTGAAGCAGAAGGAAACGTAAACCACTTATTTCCAAATTCAAAATACACCATCTCTGGCAAAGAGACTTTTACTTCTCAGGATTGGAAATCGTTTGATGAGAAAACAAGACAAGACATCTTGATGCAATATCGTCTTGCTTACCTGGCTTACACCGATGTAAACTGGTGCGAAGCATTGGGCACCGTGCTTGCCAACGATGAGGTGATAAACGGAGTTAGCTACCGTGGTGGTTTTCCAGTGGTGAAAAAACAAATGCGGCAGTGGAGCTTGCGCATCACTGAATATGCAGAGCGATTGCTAAAAGGCTTGGATGAAATTGACTTCAGCGAAAGCATGAAGGAGATACAAAGGAATTGGATTGGCAAAAGTGTGGGGGCAAGGGTGGAGTTTGAGATTGCTGGCGGTAAAGGGCCTCACCCCCGGCCCCTCTCCTCTGGAGAGGGGAGAAATCCTCGCTCCCTGTCCGATGTAGGTTATGAGACCCCCCGGCCTCGCGTCTTATCCAGTGCAAGTTATGAGACTTCTGAAAAAAAATCCTGGAAATATCTTAAGGAGTTTTCTAAGAAAAACAGGCAGAATCCTACAGAGGAAGAAGCAATACTTTGGGAAAGATTGAGGAATAATAAGCTCGGTCATAAAATAAGAAGGCAGCATACAATTGGTGTTTTCATAGGTGATTTTGTTTGCTTAGACAAAAAGTTTGTGATTGAAGTGGATGGTGAATATCATTTGGGCAACAAAGAATATGACGAAGCCCGCACTGAGTTTTTAAACTCGGAAGGATTTAGTGTTATTCGTTTCAACAATATTGACATACGGGAAAATCTTAAGGAGGTCCTTTCAAAAATCAAAGCTTCATTAGATGCTGCGCACTCTGTTAAGA
>JANOQB010000482.1:0-4993 GCA_031422215.1 Cytophagales bacterium
CACCTGGTTTCGTTTCAACTTTTTTTGGTCTATTGGTTTTGGAACAATCATCCTACCCTTAACCTAAAGGAAATTGTGATTTATGAAACCAATGGCTACGAGTTTTTGGTCGATTTTTATTTCGACAAGATTACTGCCACCTATCTTTTTGTTGGCTCCTTGCTCACCTTTATGGTAACTATTTATAGCCGCACCTACCTTCATCGCGAAATCGGATACAAGCGTTTTTTTAATACGGTACTTTTTTTCTATTTAGGCTACAACATCACTATTTTCTCAGGCAACTTAGAAACACTTTTTATCGGGTGGGAAATGTTGGGCATTTCTTCTTTTTTGTTGATTGCATTTTACCGCGACCGTTACTTGCCCGTGAAAAATGCCATGAAAGTTTTTTCCATTTACCGGATTGGCGATGTGGGCATCATCTTGGCCATGTGGATGGCGCATCATTTATTTCACGAGAACATCACCTTCTTGAAATTGAACAACTACGAATTGGTGCACGAACATCTGCAAACGCATAGTTGGATCGGGATTTTTATTTCGTTGATGATTTTGCTTTCGGCTGCGGCCAAGTCGGCACAGTTTCCTTTTTCAACATGGCTGCCCCGCGCCATGGAAGGCCCTACGCCATCCAGTGCCATATTTTATGGATCGCTTTCGGTGCACATAGGTGTTTTTCTTTTGCTGCGCACGTTTCCGTTTTGGGAGCATCAGCTTTCGGTGCGCATTGCTATTGCCTTGCTTGGTTTGCTCACCAGTGTGATGGCCACGGGCATTGCGCGTGTGCAATCATCGGTGAAGAGCCAGATAGCATACTCGTCCATTGCACAGATCGGTATCATCTTTATTGAGGTAGCAGCAGGATTGGAATACCTGGCACTGTTTCATTTTGCAGGCAATGCTTTTTTGAGAACGTATCAATTGTTGGTTTCGCCTTCGGTGGTCAGCTATCAGATAAGGGAGCAGTTTTATAATTTTGTTCCGCGCAAGCACACGCTGGAGGATTCCTTTCCCAAAAAAGCGGAATACACTATTTATATGTTGTGCCTTAAAGAGTGGAACTTGGATTCTTTTATGTACAAATATTTATGGAACCCGATCAAATGGGCCGGAAAAAAATTAGGCTACCTGACTACGGGCAGGGTGCTTTTGTTTTTTATTCCTGCTTATGTTGCCAGTGCGTTGCTGTTTTATTTTGAGGAGTGGGTTCCTACCGTCATCCATAACTCGCTGCCCATTTTATTTTCAATCGTAGGTCTGATGATGGTACTCAAATCATTTACCGAGCGCACTCATGCGCGCATGAGTTGGATATTGGTGCTGCTCAATCATTTTTGGATTGCCCTTGCCATTTCCTTCAATGAGCATTTTGAATTTAGCCACACGCTTCTTTACCTAAGCGGAATTTTTGTGTTTGGATTGTTTGGATACTTTATTTTGCGTAGGTTAAAATCCCTGGAAGGCTCCATTGATCTTGATCAGTTCCGTGGCTATTCGTATAAGCATCCGAAACTTGCGCTCGCGTTTTTGCTCGCGTGCCTCGGTGTGTCTGGCTTTCCAATCACGCCAACTTTTGTGGGCGAGGATTTGATATTTACACACATCCATGAGGACCAGGTGATGCTGGCTCTTTTTACTTCGCTGAGTTTTATAATCGATGGGTTGGCCATCATCCGCATCTACGCTCGCGTTTTTCTGGGACCGCATGTAAAATCCGTGTATGAAATGGCGTACCGGTCTTCGTAGGTGTTGCTGGATACTGGATACTGGATACTGGATTCTTGATTCTGGATACTGGATTCTGACTTCTAAATTCTGACTTCTAAGCTCAAACCCAAACCCTCCTAACTCCTAACTCCTGTCTCACCGCTCAGATCCCCAATCTCATATCTCCTTCCACCCAACTACAAAAACCTTTTCAAAAAACCCATCAACTGCTTTATCTCCGATGATTTGATGGCAGGAAAATTGGCTATTCGAAAGGTTTCGTTTTTTAAAGCACCATAACCTTCGCCCAGCAGAAAACCTTTTTTCTTTGCTTTTCTTTTTACAGTAGCAAGAAGGTCGGGCGTTCCGGTTATTGTCAATACAGTGAGGGAACGCACCGCTGGGTTTTGGATATAGAGCCTGAGATTTTCTCCTTCCTCAAAAAAATCCTGCCATGCGTTGGCTCTTTTCTCTACTCGTTTATGAACAAAACTTATACTCTTTGAATCTTCCAGAACACGCATCAGCAAATAAATTCCCAACACATTGGGCGTGTAAGGTGTTTGCCATTTGTCCATCATTTCCAGCATGAACAAAAGGCTGTTGTAATGTTTCTTTTCGTTGAGCGATTTTATTTTTGCTATTGCTTTTGGCGAGCACGCCATCACCGCTAAGCCGGCCGGGAGCCCAAAGCATTTCTGAACGGAAGCAAACCAAATGTCTGCCTTTTCAAAGTCAAGTTGGATGCCTGCCATCGATGAAGTTGCATCAACCACTATCAATGCTTTTGGATTTATTATCTGGATAGAAGAAATTATTTTATTGCTTACTTGTGTGCCATTGCTGGTTTCGTTTTGTGTGATGCAGATGAGTTCTGTGTTGGGAAATTTGAAATCCTTCAGATTGATTTCTTTCTCCTTGTCGAACCGCACCGCTATGGCAGGCTTCAATCGCTTTGCATAGTCGTACCATTTTTCACCAAACGCTCCATTAAAAAAATGAACGCTTTGCTTTTGTACAAGTGACTCGGCCAATGTTTCCCAGCATTCCGTGGCCGAAGAAGTAAAGAGGATGGTGTGGCCCGCGGGTATGTTAAGTTTTTCTTTTAGCAACGCAACGGTTTTTTCGCATAGCGACATAAACTCCTCACTGCGGTGGTTCATGCTCATGATCCCATCTTGGTGTGCATCTTTTACATACGCAACCACTTCATCATGTATGCGCGATGGGCCGGGGTAGAAGGATATCATGGGGAGTTAATTCTGGAAAGCGGATTCTTGATTTCTGGATGCTGGATGTTGGATTCTGGATTTTTGATTCTTGACTTCTGACTACCGACAATTGATTACTGATTACTGATTTCTGACTTCAAAATTCGGATTCTGGATTTCGTATTCTGACTTCTGAATTTTTGATTCTTGACTTCTGACTACCGATTACCGACTTCTAAATTCTGACTTCCAATTGATTTCTATCGCATCTCACATCTCACATCTTACCTACCAAATCTTGAACATATCGAACCCCCATCGCATATCCTTCCATTCCAAAACCAGTGATCAGCCCCACACATTTTGACGTGATCAAACTTTTGTGCCGGAATTCTTCGCGCGCATACACATTGGAAATATGCACTTCCACCACCGGTGTTTTGATGGCGGCAATCGCATCGTGCAAGGCAACAGACGTGTGGGTATAAGCTCCGGCATTTAAAATGATGCCGTCATAAGTAAATCCCACCTCATGGAGCTTGTTGATAAGTTCCCCTTCCACGTTCGATTGAAAGTAAGTTAACGTTGCGTCAGGAAACCTGGATTTGAGTTTCTCAAAATATTCTTCAAATGATTGTTTGCCATAAGTTTCAGGTTCGCGCTTGCCCAACAGATTGAGGTTGGGACCGTTTATGATTTGGATTTTCTTTGACATATTGAAAAGCAACTTAAATTTCAGAAGGCAAGTTATAATAATTTGCACATTTGTACTGGATGAAAAACTGGGAAAGTCATATCAAGCATTTTGGGAGCTATCTGAAATTGGAGCGATCGCTTTCATCCAACTCTATAGAAGCCTATGTGCGCGATGTAGAAAAACTTGCACAGTTTATTGAGATAAAATTTGCGGGCATCAGTCCAATGGCAATTTCGTCAAAGCACCTACAATCGTTTTTGCAGTTTATCAATGAGTTGGGCATGAGTGCGTTCAGCCAGGCCCGCATCCTTTCTGGCATCAAAGCATTTTACAAATACCTGTTGTTTGAAGGGATAGTCGAGAAAGACCCAACCTCGCTCATTGAAGGGCCCAAGCTGGGAAGAAAATTGCCCGACACGCTGGAGTATGAAGAAATTGTGAAAATGTTTGAAGCCATTGATCTGTCGAAGCCGGAAGGTGGCCGCAACCGCGCCATGCTGGAAGTTCTATATTGTTCTGGTTTGCGCGTGTCGGAGTTGGTGGAGTTAAAGATCGGAAATGTTTATTTCGATATTGGTTTTTTGAGAGTGATCGGAAAAGGAAATAAAGAACGGTTGGTGCCAGTGGGGCGCGATGCCCTCAAGTTCATTAAAATTTATTTGGAGGAGAGCAGGGTACATGTGCCTGCGCAAAAAGGATTTGAGAGCCATATATTTCTAAACCGAAGGGGAAAAAAGCTGACACGGGTCATGATCTTTTTGATCATTAAAGACCTGGCCGCACGCATCGGACTGAACAAGGTAATCAGTCCGCACACGTTTCGACATTCGTTCGCCACCCACTTGATTGAAGGCGGTGCCGACTTGCGTGCCGTGCAAGAAATGCTGGGTCATGAATCGATCACTACAACTGAAATATATACGCACTTAGATCGCGATTACCTCCGTCAAGTGATACGGGAGTTTCATCCGAGGAGTTAAGGCATTATCAATACGGCATTTTCTATTTCCCAATTCCTTACCTTTGCTTTATGAAAAAATTCATCTCCATCCTTTTCATTTTAATAAGCACCACTATCATCTGGGCACAAGAGATAAAAGTGGAGTATGACAAGGACCGCGATTTTTCCAAATACAAAACATTTAGTTTTGGTGAAGGGGAGATCATCACACCCAAGGATCAAAAGCAAGTCAGTGATGCAGAAGTAAACAAATGGATAAAAACTGCCATCGGGCGCGAACTTAAAATCAAAGGCCTCCTACAAGTAGATTCAGCCGCTGATTTGGTCGTGTCGTATGCGGCAGGTACACTGGCACGTAGCGATGCAGGCAATGTAGGACCATTAGGCATGACCCCCGGCTCCACTGACCGAACC
>JANOQB010000483.1:0-8208 GCA_031422215.1 Cytophagales bacterium
CAAGAACTCACCAAAATAAGTAAACGCAATCACCACGGTCATCATGGCGGCTGCCGTCACAATCATGGTGGTGATCAGGTGCAGGCCGGCAGCCTTCCCTCCTATCGGCCCGAAAATAAATTTTATCATGCTTGATAAGAAAACCGGAACCGCTCTTAAAATCTCTTCCCACATAAAATATGAATCAACAACAATAAAATTCAATTCAACGATCTCAAATCTTAAATCTCAAATCTCAAATCTTTTAACTAACCTAAATCTTCTCCCCAAAACTCAAATCTCCTGCATCGCCCAAGCCGGGCACAATATAAAAACGATGATCCAATTTTTCATCCACGGCAAATGTCCAAAGGGTGTAGGGCACGCTCAGATTTTCCTTCACATAGTTTATACCTTCCGGTGATGCAATAAGTGTGGCAATATGCAAATGACCGGGCCGACCACGCGATAACAGAGCATTTACCGACCGCACAATTGATTTTCCTGTTGCCAGCATGGGGTCCACCAATATCACTTCCCTTCCTTCTAAACTCGGAGTCGCTAAATATTCCAGGTTTATTTTAATTTCACTGCCGCCCTCTTTGCGATAAGCCCCAATAAAACCTGAATCCGATTGATCAAAATAATTGAGAAAACCCTGAAAGTAAACTAAGCCAGCTCTTAACACGGTTACAATAAGAGGTTGCGTTTTTAACTGACTGGAAATTATGGATGCCAGAGGTGTGCTGACCGTGCATGGGGCGTAATCCAGTTTTTTTGAAATCTCATAGGCCATTATTTCGCCCATGCGCTCCATGTTCTTGCGGAAGCGCATGCGCTCTTTCTGCTTATCTTTATCCCGTATCTCGTTTAGGAATTGTTTGGCAATGGAATGTTGGTCTCCCAGTATAATCAGGTTCATGTATAATTTTTATTTCACCAAAATTTACAATAAAGTTGCATAACATATAACCGGAATGAAAAAATTAAAGAAAGTCAATCAAGAGAAAGCATTGGACACACAACTGCTCAAGCAACTGTGCACCCTTCACGCGCCTTCGGGGCAAGAAGGTGCGGTAAAAGATTTTCTCCTTCAATTCATAAAAAATGAAAGTAAAAACTGGGAGCACAAACCTCAAATTATTCACGGAGAAGGATTTCAGGATTGCCTGATATTGAAATTTGGCAAACCGCGCACCGCCATTTTCGCACACATGGACACGGTAGGTTTCACGGTACGGTATTTCAATCAACTTCTTTCCATTGGCAGCCCCGATGCAGAAATGGGAACAAAATTAATTGGGAAAGACTCGCTGGGAGAAATTGAATGCGAACTTGAATTCGACAAAGAAAATCACGCCTTCTACAAATATGGCCGCCTCATTGAGCGCGGCACATCGCTCACCTACAAAATCCACTTTCGTGAAACCAAGGAGTATATCGAATCTGCTTATCTCGACAATCGCTTAGGCATTTATAATGCATTGAAGGTAGCGGAAACACTGAAAGATGGTTTGATCCTGTTCACATGCTGGGAAGAACACGGTGGCGGAACGGTGGGCTACCTTGCCGATTACGTTTTTAAAAAGTGGAAGGTACGGCAAGCGTTGATTTCCGACATCACCTGGGTATCGGATGGAGTCGATCACGGAAAGGGTGTTGCTATTTCTTTGCGCGACAGAAATTTGCCACGGAAAAGTTTTGTTGAAAGGATTATCCGGATCGCGAAAAAAAATAACATTGACTATCAATTGGAAGTGGAAGGCATTGGCTCGAGCGATGGGGGCGAACTGCAAAAAAGCCCGGTGCCATTTGATTGGTGTTTTGCAGGCGCACCCGAACAACACGCCCACACGCCACACGAAAAAGTGCACAAGCATGACATCAATACCATGATCAAACTTTATTCTTGTCTAATGAAAGAATTGTAATCCTAAAAAATATGAACACCAACCGCAGAAACTTCATTAAAACCTCAGCCGCAGCAGGCTTGGGCTTTTCCATCCTTCCATCAGGAATTCTTTTTTCAAAAGATAAAGACACCAAAATAAAACTCGGCTTTATTGGAGTTGGGCTGCGCGGCCAAAACCATCTGGAGCTCGCCCTTAAAAGGACCGATACCGATGTGATTGCGATATGCGATGTGCAACAATCCATGATTGACATAAGTTTGAAAATGATTGCCGAAGCGGGAAAGCCAAAACCCCAGGTGATCATGGAAGGGCCTTATGGCTATAAAAAATTATTGGAGAACAAAGACATAGACGCGGTGATCATCGCCACCCCGTGGGAGTGGCACACGGTGATGTGCATCGACTCGATGAACGCCAAAAAATATGTGGGCTGCGAAGTGATCACTGGCATGACCGTGGAGGAATGTTGGCAATTGGTGCACACCAGCGAGCGCACTGGCATGCCTTTGATGATGCTGGAAAATGTTTGCTACAGGCGCGATGTAATGGCCGTGCTCAACATGGTGCGGCAAAATGTATTTGGCGAAATCGTTCATCTGCAAGGAGGTTATCAACACGACTTGCGCGAAGTGAAATTCAACGATGGAAAAAATGCGTATGGCAATGGTGCCGAGTTTGGCGAAAAGGGATTTTCGGAAGCGCAGTGGCGCACACATCATTCGGTGCACCGCAATGGCGACCTCTATCCCACGCATGGCATCGGGCCCGTAGCGATGATGATCGATATCAACAGGGGCAACCGGTTTACAAAACTTGTGTCGTACTCTACAAAAGCAAAAGGGTTGCACGAACATGTTGTGAAAATGGGAGGCCCCGATCATCCCAATGCAAAAATAAATTTCAAGTTGGGCGATGTGGTCTCCACCCTGATAAGCACAGCCAACAACGAAACAATTTTATTGCAGCACGATACCAATTTGCCAAGACCATATTCACTGGGCTTTCGCGTGCAGGGCACCAAAGGCATTTGGATGGACGTGAACAAATCCATTTACATTGAAGGGCAAAGTAAAAAAGCACATCAATGGGAAGATGCGAAGGAGTGGTTAGACAAATATGATCATCCTCTCTGGAAAAAATATGGCAACTATGCCAGTGGAGCCGGGCATGGAGGCATGGACTGGTTTGTGCTGAACGCTTTCATTGAATCGGTGAAACGAAAAATCAATACCCCACAAGACGTGTATGATGCCGTGACGTGGAGCGCGATCACTCCTCTTTCCGAAAGTTCAATCCAATCGGGTGGCGAGAGTGTTGAGTTTCCAGATTTTACTCAAGGCAAGTGGATGTACCGGAAAAATGAATTTGCGTTGGGGGATGATTATTAAACTAGCTTCATTGAGTATATTAAATTGGTATAATTGGAGAGCCCTTGATAATATTCCTTATGTAGATGGCCTTTATGTTCTTGCATTTTCATTTGTCGCCTGGGCGTTGATTCAAGGTATCGACTTCATGTATAGAAAAATCCGTAACAAAGGCAGGTCAAAATAAAATCCACTTCTCCGCCCCGTGGTTCGTGTCTTCACGAAACACTTCTTACACATCATAATACTCTTGGTTCGTGGGGACACGAACCAAGGCTTGTGTCAAAATAAATCCACACTTTATAACTTGATGGCCAACTGATCACATCTGAAAAAACTTCCGCAATCGGTGTAGCGCACAGCAAGTGCAGATAACCTTACACTCAACGATCTTTCAGTCAAAGTCCCGCGTTATCTTTGCAGCAACAACTTTTTTAATTATGAACGAAATACAAATTCTTGGTCTGGCAGCGGGTTCTTGCACTACCATCGCTTTTTTGCCGCAGGTGCTCAAAACGTGGAAGAGCGGTTCTGCCAAAGATCTTTCCCTCGGCATGTTTTCATTTTTTTGCTTCGGTGTGCTGCTCTGGCTTATCTATGGCATCGTTATAAAAGATGTGCCCGTTATCGTGGCCAACCTGCTCACTCTTATATTGGCATCTTTTCTTTTGTTCTTTAAGCTGAGGTTTAAAGATTAGGTTTTCAAAATTTTCCGTCTCTCCGTCCCGTGGTTCGTGTCTTCACGAACCACTTCCCACTCTTACACATCATCATACTCTTGTTTCGTGGGGACACGAACCAAGGCGTGAGTTGATAATTGTCAATTTCCATTCGCACCAAGTTCGCAAAGTAGGAATAAAGGTATCTTTGAATACACAAAGATGTACCTCAACTGCCACACCGGATACAGTTTCAAATATGGCACACTGCCAATCAAAACACTATTTGATGAAGCAAGGCGCTGCGGCATTCATAAATTAGTGCTCACCGAAATCAACAACACCGCTTCATACTTAGAGATGTTGCGGGTTTGTGATGAAAACAAAGCCAACGAAAATGGTCTTACAAAATTCGGGAAGGCACCTTATAATCTCGACATTGCCGTAGGCGTTGAATTCAGAAACGACAATGAACTTTTATACATCGCCATCGCCAGCAACAATTCTGGCTTTGAAGACATCAACCGTTTTTTATCGCACCATAACCGCGGAGAAAAAAAATTTCCATTACGGGCACCCGAACTGGATCATACATTTTTCATTTATCCGTTCGGCAAAATTGAACCGGCTCAACTAAAAACCAACGAATATCTTGGGGTGTGCCAGCACAATCTGTTGCACTATTCTATCCATCCACAGCGCGAAGAATATCATCACAAATTTATGCTGCTTCAACCTGTCACGTTCCTGCCTCCCGAAAAGAAAAAAGGGAAACTGATTTATCGCGATCACAACGCACACCGCCTGCTGCGCTGCATTGCCAATAACACCCTGTTGAGCAAACTGTCTGAACATTTTCAGGCACGCAAAGAAGAATTTATGCTTACCGATGAAGAGATAAAAAATAAATTTGAACAGTGCCCCGAATTAATTGATAACGCCCAATCATTGATCGATCAATGCTTCATTGAATGCAAGCAGGGCGAAGACAAGAACAAAAAATTCTATACCTCAAGACCAGACGAAGACATGAAATATTTGCGGGCCGCAACCATCCACGGGTATGCCTGGCGCTATGGCGATGACAAAAAAATTTGGGATTCGCATATTGAAAAAGAACTTCGCATCATTGCCAAAAAAGGATTTACCGCTTACTACCTCATCGCGTTTGATCTCATCACATTCGCCAAAAAGCAAGGCTATAGTTTTGTGGGCCGGGGCAGCGGGGCCAACAGCACGGTGGCTTATTGCCTTGGCATCACCAATGTAGATCCCATCGAACTGGATTTATATTTCGAACGCTTCCTCAATGAGGAGCGCGTGTCGCCTCCTGATTTTGACATTGATTTTTCGTGGGACAACCGCGATGCCATCTACGAATATATTTTTAACAAGTATGGCTATGATCATGTATGTCTATTGGGTACACACGTAACGTATCAGGGCAAATCCATCATCCGCGAATTGGGCAAAGTGTTTGGATTGCCCAAAGAGGAAATTGATGAACTAGTTGAAAATAGAAAGACCAGTTCGGGCAGGGACGATATCGGTAAAATGGTTTTCGCTTACGCGGATTACATCGTGTCTAAAGAATTGCCAGCCAATATTTCCATCCATGCGGGCGGTGTGCTCATTACAGAAAAACCAATTTACGCTTACACCGCCACCGAGTTTCCTCCAAAAAGTTTACCGGTGTCGCACTTTGAAATGCATGCTGCCGAAGACTTTGGCATTTATAAATTTGACATCCTCAGCCAGCGTGGGTTGGGACACATCAAAGAGACCGTGCTGCACGTAAAGCGCAACAAGGGGATTGACATTGACATCAATCAGTTCAAAAAATTCAAAGAAGACGAAAAAATAAAAGACCTCATGCGCAACAGCAAAGCGATGGGCTGCTTTTATGTAGAGTCGCCCGCTATGCGCATGTTGCTGGGAAAACTACGCTGTGAAGATTACCTCACTTTGGTTGCAGCCAGTTCCATCATCCGGCCAGGTGTGGCCAGTTCGGGCATGATGAAAGAATACATTGAGCGGTTTCATGCCACCAGAAATGGAGGAACGTACGAATCCATTCATCCCATCATGGATGAGCTGATGAAAGAAACGTATGGTGTGATGGTGTATCAGGAAGATGTGATTCGCGTGGCGCACTACTTTGCTGGCTTGACGTTGACCGAAGCCGATGTACTGCGCAGGGGCATGTCGGGCAAGTATCGGTCGCGCGAAGAATTTCAACGAGTGAAAGATCGTTTTTTTGAAGGCTGTCGCGAGCGCGGTTACGATCCCAAGGTATCCGACCGCGTATGGTTTGAAATAGAAAGTTTTGCGGGATACTCATTTGCCAAAGGCCACTCGGCCAGCTATGCGGTAGAGAGCTATCAAAGTTTATTTCTCAAAGCGCATTACCCGTTGGAGTTTATGGTGGGCGTGATCAATAACTTTGGTGGGTTTTATCGAACGGAATTTTATTTCCACGAAGCGCGCATGAACGGGGCCACCATCAACGCACCCTGCGTAAACAAAAGCGGCCACCTCACTACTATTTACAATGATCAGATTTACATTGGCTTCATCCACTTGAAAAGTTTGGAAACCAAAGTAACGCAGCACATTGAAGCCGAGCGGGTAAAAAATGGTTTGTACAAAAGCCTTGATAATTTTTTAAGAAGGACGCCCGGCATTGGGCTTGAGCAATTGCGCATACTTATCCGGCTCGGGGCGTTCCGCTTTACAAAAAAAACCAAACAACAACTTTTGTGGGAAGCAATGCTATACTTCAGCAAGGCCAGGTTAAAACCCACCACCACCGAGGATCTGTTTGATACCGAACCAAAAGAATTTCCTTTGCCACCGTTAAACCGCCTTCCATTAGAAGATGCGTTTGATGAAATCGAGTTGCTCGGGTTTCCTTTGTGCAATCCATTCGACTTGCTCGCCACCCGCAACTATGGCGACACTACTGCCCTCGACCTAAAAAACAAAAAAGGAAAACAGGTTCACATAGTTGGATATTTAGTTACCACCAAAGATGCCTACACTATGAAAACGAAAGAGCACATGTGCTTTGGCACATTCTACGATGTGGGCGGAGAAGTTTTTGATACAGTGCATTTCCCCGGTTCAGCGCGGCAGTTTCCCTTTCGGGGAAGGGGGTTTTATGAATTGAAAGGAAAGGTGACAGAAGATTTTGGCGTGTATGCAGTGGATGTGTACTGGATGGATAAACTGCCGATGGTTAGCAAGCGCGGAGATCAGGCTTTTGCGGAGACACTGTACAAGCCAGGTGTCTGACACCTTATCTCACTTCTTCAGTTTGATACCAGCCTTATATCACACATTTATTTTTTCTCAAATATTAATGTGCTCACAGATCCGTCACGCTTATCAACACGGTTTAATTTTATCTTCAGGTTAGTGGATTCAATCAAATCCCAATCCTCACTAATATCATCAAAGAGTGGTTCGTTTCCAAAATCAAGCTCCAGTTCCAGAAAGCCGGCATCGCCAAAGCTTTTCCATTTGCCCATCACGAGCAAAGAAGTTTTGGTGGTGACCAGCACGGTGCCATCAGGAATAAAACTGAATACAGAATTTTCAAACGCCAGGGTTTCATCTTTCTTGTCAAAAAAGTAGGAAACCTTCCATTCGCCATTGGTCAAAGTGGCAATTAGTGCGGTGTCATCGGCATCATCATCGTTGTGATCATTGTCATCATCTTCGTCACAATTCTTACTGACATTTTCAATCGTATCCTCCAATTTCTTATTGTCATTTATGATGATTTCTTCTCCACTGGACAGCAACACGCTGATCGGAAATTTAAAGCCAACCAATTTGCCCTTGGCACGTCCATTAAAAAATTCAAGTAATCCTTTGTCATCATTAATAGTGATGGCTCCGGATACCTGATTGTCGGAATCGTAAAAAGTAAAACTCAGGGGATATTTAAAATCAATGCATTCAATGTCGTCATCATTGCCATTCTCAATACACTTCTCTATTACATCTTCAAGTTCATCTTTGTTGTTAACAATCTGTTTTGTATAGTCGGCCAGCACTATGGTGACAGGGAACCGCAGAGCCACGTTATCGATATCATTGTTAGCCTCGTCCAAAATCCGCTCTACTAAATCATATTCATCTTCTGAGGCAATTATGATTTCGAGGCCATTCACCACTACGGTTACCGGCAATAAAAGAGAAGTGCAACTGCTATTATCGAGGATATTATCAGGGGAGCCATCACGCAGGGCCATGCGCTGGATAAAATTGGCGATTCCTGAATTT
>JANOQB010000484.1:0-6885 GCA_031422215.1 Cytophagales bacterium
ATAAGCCACATCAAATAAATTATTGACGCTAGCGTAAATTGAAAATAAAGTAGTTCCTTTTTTTGAGATGATATCCGCACCGATGCCAACATTTACCAAAGAATACGAGTCCGTCCTTGTCTCAGTTCTATTTTCCAACAACACTCGCTCTTGCGCCCAATAATGCACAAACTCTGTTCTGAAGAATAAGTTTGAAAATATCTTTCCTGCCGATTTAAAATTTGCGCGCAACTCACTTTGATAACGGGCTGGTGGGATGAATGGCAAATACCTGGCACTATCATTATTCAGTTTTGATTGATTGAGTGCGTTGACAAAAGAAAAGCTATTTTCAAAATGCAACCAATCAAGTGGGTGGGGATGTAGGTCAATAGAAAACTCCACGCCTTTCAGTTGTGCATTGCCTTGTAAAAATTGGTAGGCGGGCACTGGTTCATTAGGGTCGGGAATGCTGTCCATTCCATCTTTCGCCAATAGTTTTTCGGTATAAATATAATTGTTGATGTTATTTTGAAATAATGAAGCCTCTGCTGAAATGTGATCAGAACTAAAAGCAATGCCAACATCGGTTTGAAAAGAAGTCTCGGCCGTGAGTTGGGTATTCCCATATTCATAACGCAGTGTGCCTTCATGCCTTCCATTGGATGCCAACTCAGCTAAATTAGGCGCACGAAATCCGCGTGAAGCATTTAGTTTGGCCGTCCATTGTTTAGATACTTGATAGGTAACGCCCGCACTGGCAGAATAATTTGAATACGATACCTGTGCTGCGCTGAATTTTTTTATTTGATTGACATCGTTTGTAGGCTTTTCATCTTGATCAAGGTACAGCGCATCCATTGTTATTTTCCGTTGATCAAAGCGCAGCCCTCCTGAGAAATCAAATTTACCAACGTGCCGCTTGGCAAAACCGAATACGCCCCAGTCAAAAGACTCATATTCAGGAATCAAAAACTCAATGCCTCTATTTCTATTTTGCTGGCTCGTGCCACTTGTGCCAATGGAAAGTTGCCAACTTTTGGTTTCAGGAAAAAAATAGACAAGGTTGTAATTCAATGTGGTCAAATCGAAGTAAAGGCTTTTAGAGTTTTCGTTCAGCGCATTGCCATATTCTTTTCGTTGGTTGCGCTGGTAGCCTAGGTTCAATTGAAAGCGCGATGGCCCTACATATAAATTAGTGGTGCTCGACAAACCAAAATGATTGACATCCTGCTTCGGTACAAAAGGTTGGTACGAGTGCAATTCATCTTCGATGGCTGTCACCGGTTCTTCATTGCCATTTACATTTTTTAGCCTTATGAATTTTCCTTGCGCATCTCTTTCTCCTTCTATTAATCCGATTGATTGATCAAAGGAATTGAAATTAATTTGAGAATAGCCCCACTTGCGACTGACCCCAACAAATCCATTGAAGTCAAGTTCATTGAAAGCTGAATTGAAGACACGGCCATCATACGCATTTGCATATGATTTGGCCGTTTTGTTGCTCGCCCGTGTCAACCAATAGATGCCGCCCAAATTTCCAGCGTTCATGGTGGAGTTGGCAAACAAGCCATTGTTGGTTTGGTAATTGGAAATCCATTTTCCTTTTATTGTTCCTGGCGCCTCGGGATTTGGAGCTAAAAAATTAATTACTCCACCCAAACCATCGCTCCCATACATCAAACTGCCAGCGCCCTTGATCACTTCTACTCGATCAACTGAAAACTCATCTATTTCTATTCCGTGTTCGTCTCCCCACTGTTGGCCTTCTTGCCGCACACCGTTGTTTAGTGTGATGATTCGATTGTAACCCAAGCCGCGGATGATGGGTTTGGAAATAGCTGGCCCGGTGGTGATTTGATTGATACCCGCCTTTTTTGAAATGTTGTCGACCAAATTTGAAGAAGAGTTTTCAAGCAATTGTTGTGCATTCAATGTGCTGATGGGGATGGAACTGCTTTTTAATTCCGAGGAATGGCTCATGCCTGTTACCACCACTTCATTCAGTTCTGTTGCCACAGGATTCATCGAAGAATTAAATTCTGTTGTCCCATCGATTTGAATAGATTGGACAAGCGTGGAGTAGCCAATGAATTTGATCTCTACCAAAAATTTTCCTTTTGGCAATTCACTGAGGAAATAGAAGCCTTGTGAATCCGTGACGGTTCCCTTTTTTAAATCAGGTATGTAGATGGAAGCCCCAGGAAGAGTATTTTTTTCTTGACCTTCTGTGATAATCCCCGAAAGGGAATTTTGTGCACAGGCCACAGATGAAAGTAAAGAGAAAAGGAAAACCAGTGTGGTTATCAGGTAACTGAATTTCGGTCCGTGTCTCCACACACCGAGGACATAAATAAAGCAGATACACATGAAATTTATTTTATTTGCTAACGCAACATTGTTGCAAACATAATACTTATCTTTGCAATCGCAACATTGTTGCAATTAATTTTGACAGAATGAAAGCAGTAAGAAGTACCACCGCTAAATTTGAAATTCAGAGCTTGATAGCTAATTCGGCAGTGGCCTTGTCGCACACAGAAATTCAAGCCAACACAAAAGGGCTGTGCAACAGGGTTACGATTTATCGTGTGTTGGAGCGCTTAATGGACGAGGGTTTGGTACACAAAGTGGTAAATGTTGATGGCGTGGTGAAGTATGCCAATTGCCATACCTGCTCAACCAAACACAACCATAACCACATTCATTTTAGTTGTCAAAAATGCAAGTCCGTAACTTGCCTTGATGATGTGGAGCCTACTTTCAAGTTGCCAAAAAAATATAAAGTCAATGAAATGAATTTTACTTTGTCAGGATTGTGCCCACAGTGTTCATAGGAACTCACAAATGTTTTTAAATAAAAGGAGAACCAGTGTTTTGGTTATTATCAATGCGTTCTGAAGTATGGAATTGATAAACTGGGTGTCCAAATTTTATAAAGGTAAATAGTGGCATGCGCCTGCTCTGTAAGTGCGAAACTCACTCTCTATTCTGGTACCCTCCCATACCACGTGAACCTGCATGAATTTAATTTGTCTGCCTGCTTTAAAATCCAATACTCTTTTGTTTTAAAATGGTTAGGTTAGCAGAAAATTTATTGTCACTGTGAAAAAGGCCTGGTGGAAGGAAGCCATCGTATATCAGATTTACCCACGCAGTTTTAAAGACAGCAATAGCGATGGTGTGGGTGATCTGCGGGGCATCATCGAAAAATTAGATTACATACAAAGCCTCGGTGTGGATGCCGTCTGGCTCAACCCTATTTACAAATCACCCAACGATGATGGCGGCTACGACATCAGCGATTATTATTCCATACAACCGGAGTTTGGCACCATGAAGGATTTTGATGAGCTTCTATCAGGCCTCCATCAGCGCAAGCTAAAATTGATTATGGATTTAGTGCTCAATCATTCTTCGGATGAGCATGAATGGTTTCAGGAATCAAAAAAATCAAAAGACAATCCATACCGTGACTATTATTTTTGGAAAGTCGGGAAAAACGGAGGCCCACCCAATAACTGGCCTTCCTTCTTTGGTGGCAGTGCTTGGCAATTAGACGAAGCCACTGGAGAATATTATCTGCATTTGTTTTCTCGCAAGCAACCCGATTTGAATTGGGAGAACAAGAAGTTGCGGCACGAGCTTCACAGCACAATGAAATTTTGGTTGGACAAAGGTGTGGATGGCCTGCGCCTTGATGTGATCTCTGCTATTTCAAAGCGCACCTCATTTCCTGATACCGATACATCCGATTTCAATGAGACTATCGGAAAATTTTATTCCAATGGGCCGCGCCTAAAAGAATTTATCAGCGAGGCACACGAAAAAATTTGGTACCACTACGATGCCATGACGGTGGGAGAGGGCCCTGGCATTACCCCGCAAAATGCAAAAGACTATTTGGACGAAAAGAACGGGCTCAATATGATCTTTCATTTTGGCCACATGTTTATGGACCAAGGTACTGGCGGCCGCTTTGATCCTGTTCCCTGGACGATGAAAGATTTTAAGCAAGTATTTAAAACCTGGAACGATGCCTTTCAGGAGAAGGGATGGGGCAGTGTGTTCCTCGGCAATCACGATTTTCCACGCATGGTTTCGAGGTGGGGAAATGATAAGGAGCATTGGGAAAAATCATCAAAACTTTTGATCACCTTGTTATTGACCATGCGGGGCACTCCCTTTATTTTTCAGGGCGATGAAATTGGCATGACCAATACGCAACTTGGTTCAGTGGCCGATTCGCGAGACATCGAGACCCAAAATGGTTGGCGTGAGGCAATGAAACGGGGCATGTCTGAAAATGATTTTTTGAAGGCGGCCAACTATGCCGGTCGCGACAACGCACGCACCCCCATGCAGTGGAGCAATGAAGAAAATGGAGGCTTTGCACAAGGCAAAACCTGGATGCCTGTAAATAGTAATGTGTCACGGATCAATATGCAAGAACAGCAAAACGAAAAGAGTTCCATACTCAACTATTTCAGGCAAATGGCTGCATTCCGCAAGGCCAATTCAGTTCTTACTTATGGAGACTATCGGACCGTGGATGAATGCCACAGTTCCCTTTTCATTTATTTCCGCGAAAGCGAAAAAGAAAAAATGCTTATTGTTTTAAATTTCTCTGATCAGGTTATTAACTTACCCGCCCATTTAGTTCTTGAAATTTCAGATAGGTTGGTTGGCAATTATCAGGATGTTGGGCACGTGGAAAGTGCGCGTGCCTGGGAAGCAGTTGTGTATCGATGTGCAATTTAAACTTTGAACATAATGAATGAAAACTTATGGGGCATCGACCTGGGTGGCACCAAAGTAGAAGGTGCTGTACTTCAATCAGCCTCAGTCCCGACTATTCTTTTTCGCGATCGCCTTCCCACCGAAGGCCACAAAGGGTATGAACATATCCTTGGCCAGATACAAGCCGTGGTGGAAAAAATGGAAGCTGCTCTTGGCTACCGGCCGCAAAAACTTGGCATAGCCACACCGGGCACATTGGATCCAGGCTTGGGCGTGATGAAAAACAGTAACTCAACAAGCCTCAACGGCAAACCATTGAAAGCTGACCTCGAACGTATTTTAAAATTGGAAGTGCACATGGCCAACGATGCAAACTGTTTTGCTTTGGCCGAAGCAAACATGGGTGTTGCCAAAGAAAAATTTCCAAATGCGAAGGTTGTGTTTGGCGTGATCATGGGCACAGGTGTGGGTGGTGGCGTAGTGGTGGACGGAAAAGTGATCAATGGCTTGCAGGGAATAGGAGGGGAGTGGGGCCACAATTTTTTGGATGAATCGGGTGGGCCCTGTTATTGCGGCAAGAGCGGATGTGTGGAGAAAGTTCTGGCAGGCCCCGCTTTGGAAAAATATTATTCCTCGCTCAGCGGCCAGCAAAAAACCTTGCGCGAAGTGTATGATCTTTACAAGGCAGGAACCGATGAACATGCAATGAAAACCATTGAGCGCATGACACACTTCTTTGGCCTTGCCATCAGTGTTGTGGTTAATATTTTAGATCCTGATGTGATCGTGATTGGCGGGGGCGTAGGCAACATTGATATTATCTACACCGATGGCGTTGCCTCGCTCGGCAAATATGTTTTTAACAACCGGCTTGATACGCCCATACTTAAACCCAAGTTGGGCGACAGCGCGGGTGTGTTTGGTGCCGCATACTTAATAGCTTGACTATGAAAAAAATTGCTGTTGTAGGCCCTATCCCGCGCGACCATATCGTTACGCACCAGGGAGACTTGATCCAGAAATGGGGATGTGTAACGCATCCGGTAATCGCGCTGTCGGTGCTGGCCGGAAACGATCTTGAAATCATTCCTGTGTCGCATGTGCGCACCGTGGATAAAGACAATGTGGCCGAAGTATTTAAAGGCTATAAAGGCATCAACTTAAAACATGTTACCTCGGCAAACGATCAAGGCGACATCATCAGCTTGCGCTTTATTGATCAGAACAATCGCATCGAACGCCAAACAGGTTTTATGGATCCGATCATTCCATCCGACATGACCGGCCTGCTCGACTGCCACGCGTTTGTGTTCATACCCATCAGTGATTATGAAATTTCGCTGGACACATTGGAGTATCTCAAATCAAAAAGCAAAGGACTGATAATTTTTGATGCTCACGGGCCCACCACCGCCTGCTTGGTAAATGGTGAGCGGCAGCGCAAATTCTGGATCGACCGCGATCAGTGGTTGCCCTTTATTGATGTGCTCAAAATGAACCTGGAAGAAGCACACGCTTCGTGGTTTAAAAAAGAATATGAATCAAAAGATTTTTCCGCACTGGAATTAGAACGTAAGGAGATTCGTGCATTTGCCGATCATTGCCTGGCGTTGGGTGTCAAGTGCGTGTATGTAACGCTCGACTCGCGCGGTTGCCTTACCTATTTCAAAAAAAAGGGTGTTACGATAGAAGAACTTGTGCCTTCCATTAAAGTGGAAAAGGTAATTGATACCACCGGGTGTGGCGATTCTTTTGCCGGAGGTCTGGCTTATGGACTTGTTCAAAATAAAACCGACTATGTAAGTGCCGCGCTCTATGGCAATGCGTTTGGCGCACTCCGCACACAAGGCAAATCATTTAGTGTATTCAAATCGTTGGAAGAAACCAACGCAATCATTGCCAAGGGCGAGTTGTAGTAATCTCATATCTTAATTACCCTATCAAAAAAAATGATCAACGCTGTAATTTTTGACTTGGACGGTGTGATCATCGACACGGCACACTATCACTATATCGCATGGAAACGTCTCGCCAGTGAGTTTAACATCAACCTCACCATCGACCAAAATGAATTGTTAAAAGGGGTAAGCCGCATCCGCTCGCTTGAAATAATTTTACACTTGGGCAACGTTCAACTTTCTGAATCCGAAAAAGAAAAGTTGG
>JANOQB010000485.1:0-2174 GCA_031422215.1 Cytophagales bacterium
GACACCGTAAAAAGAATTGCCGCAGAAATAATCAACGTGACAAGCGTGGGGTTTTGATAATAATCCCAAATGCTGTCCATCAACATTCCGGCCATCCACGCCCCGGCCGCCCCTCCAAGCACGGAGGCAATCAATAAGATGATAACGAACTCCATGTTGATGATCCTTGAAATATTGCCCACCGAAGCACCCATTACTTTTCGCACCCCAATTTCTTTCATCCGCTTGATAATGTTTAGCGAAACCAATGTGAACAGCCCCGTGGCCGAAAGGGCCAGAGCCACAATGCCAAGAAAAATAAACATGACCACAATATTGTTGTTTACGGTGCTGGCCTCAGCCAAATCGGCATCCATCATAACCCCCCTATAAAGCCGGTTGGGAAAAATCTCTTTCCACTTCGCTTCCATAAATTTATTTATCTCCACTACTTTATCGGCTGAGGTGCTTACCAGCACGTGGCTAACTTTTTCCTTGGAGCCATAACGCAGCATCATCGGTTCGAGTTGCTCCCACAGGCCGTTGCTATAAATATCTTTGACCACGCCAATCACATATAGCTTCACGGTGTCCATCCAGATTATTTCCTTGCCAACGGCTTTGTTCCAGCCAAACTTTCGGGTTGTTTCCTCGGTAATGATCACCGACTCTGCGCGGTCCGTCTCTGAGTCTTTCGTAAAATCCCTTCCCTCAATAATCGTGAACCCCACCGTTTTGATGTAGTCGTCACCTACATCCATGATGTCTGCTTCAATTTCCTTTGATTCGGATTTGATGGGGTCGTTATAATAATTTGAATACAAATGATGCTGCGATCCTGCAACAGAGATAATGTCAGGATTTTTTACAAGTTCGTTCCGATAAGTTTCATATTCCGAGCGATTGCTCACGTAGGTGAACACTAGTCCTTTTTTATCATATCCTAAATCAAACTCACGTTGAAACCTGGCGTTGTCAATAAAAGCAAAGCTGCACACAATGGCAATCAGTGAAATCGCAAACTGGAGTGTGAGCAAAGTGCGGGTAAAATAATTGGTGCCACCAAACTTTAATTTACCTTTTAAAATGCTGATGGGCTCAAACTTGCTGATGTAAAAAGCCGGGTAACTGCCGGCCAAAAGCCCGGTGAAGATCAACACCGTGATCATAAAAATTAAAAAATTTGGTCTTCCAAAATAATTGGTTTCCAATTTTAAATCCGGCCACAACTCGTTGAAGGCCGGTATTAACGCTACTTCGGCAATCAGTATTCCTAACATCAACGAAACGAAACACACAAACATAGTCTCACCTATAAACTGGAAAACCAAATGTTTGCGCATGCTGCCCATTACTTTTCGGATGCCGATTTCTTTTAACCTGCGCGAAGAAATTGCTATGGCCGTGTTGGCCAGATTGAAACAAGCAATCAGCAGAACAAAAATGCCCATCACTCCAATGCCCACCACCGCGGCAATGGGAGAGCCCTCGCGTGTCCATGTGCCCGGCACTTCGTTGTAACTATCACTCACCGCCATCCCTTCAAAAGGCTCCAACTGAAATTCTTTCATAATAAAATCTTCTCGCACCTTGTTGTTGTTTTCGGTGTAAGGACGTATCTGATTGGTGATGGATGCAAGCCGCGATGGATTGCTTATCTGAACAAAGAGTGTGCTTCTCAGCTTCCAGCTATTTTCATCCAAGGATTTGTCTATCTCAAACTGATTGTTGAAATGCGTGAATGCCTGCGTGTAGAAACTGGAATTGGTAGGCTGTTTTTTAAAGACCCCGCCCACCGTGTATTCTTTTACCTTACCGCTATCCAATATTTGTGTTACAGTTTTTCCGAGTGCTTCTTCACTGCCAAAATATTTCTTTGCCAATTCATCATTTATGAAGATTTTGCTCTTGTCGGTCATGTTGCCATCGCCTTCCAAAAAATGGAACGTGAAAAGGTTGAAAAAAGAACTATCGACAAAGGTCATCTCACTGTTGAACAATTCTTCCTTGATCCTGAAATTTCCACCGCCAAAAGAATAGCGAATGACGCGATCCACATCAGAAACATTCTGGCGGATGGCATTCCCCAACGCCATAGGCACGTAACCGTATTTTGTCCTTTCATTCTGAAACTCACGAACTGAGTTTACCCTATAAATTGAATGACTGTTCAGATGATGACTATCGAAACTTAA
>JANOQB010000486.1:0-2418 GCA_031422215.1 Cytophagales bacterium
TCTACTTCGTATAATAAATTGCAAGAAGAAGTTCAAAAAGGAAATTACAATGATGCTTCTGATGCATTAAAAGCATTTAAGCGAATTGTTTATACAAGTCCAGATTTGCTCTTAAAAGACGGAAAGACTATTTATGCAAAAGTAGAAATTGATATAAATGAAATTTTAAAAGCTATGCAGACAAGTTCAGCATCCGATTTTAAATTGAGGAATCTATCAGAATTTAGTTTGCAATAACTCGGCAGAAGAACGGGCTAACTACAACATTATGTTTTGCCGGATAAGCAATGGCAGAAAGTGTTCCACTTCGTTCTTATATTTGGTTTGTGGGACAGGATGCAGTTTCAAAATCCGGCCACTTAGCAAACACACACCGTAGTCAGCAATTCGTTCGATCTCGTGGAAAGAGACGAACAAGCAATTAAGTGATGGTTCAAAAATTTTCCGCAGATAGTTTTCTCACCGTGGAGAAATTTTCAATCCGAAGACAATTGAGAAATATAAATACCATAAACAAAACCATGGGGGTTATATGGATAGTTCTCATAGTTGAGGGTCAACAATTTAATGTTGAACAACATCAACTTAGGAGTAGCCTTTGATGGTAAGCACTGGGCATGATTTGAAAAAAGATGATGCTACTCCGTAATTAAATGTTACCTTTGCGCATTACTCCTCCAAATTCCCGTAGAAAAGTACTTTCTGCGTAGCCGCTCAAGGCGGATTCGAGCCAAGAGGCGTTTAACTAACGATTGCACGTATTCCGTGCATCAAAACCATTTACACATGTCATTTGAAAAATTAAATCTCATTGATCCTATTTTGAAATCTTTGAAGGCGGAGGGTTACACAACACCCACTCCCATTCAGGAACAATCCATCCCGGTGCTGCTGGAACGCAGAGACCTATTGGGATGCGCCCAAACCGGCACTGGAAAAACAGCAGCCTTTGCCATTCCCATCCTTCAACTTCTCCATCAGGACGAACTTTATAAGAAAGCCCCTGCCGGAATAAAAGTGTTGATACTAACACCCACCCGCGAGTTGGCCATTCAGATAGGTGAAAGTTTTGCTGCTTACGGAAAACTTTTGCGCATACGCCACACTGTAATTTTTGGTGGAGTGCCACAACGGTCGCAAACCGATGCGCTTCGTGCCGGAGTGGATATTCTGATCGCCACACCGGGCCGCTTGCTCGACTTAATGGACCAACGCTATGTGAAGCTTGAGCACATCAAAACATTTGTGCTTGATGAAGCCGACCGTATGCTCGACATGGGTTTTATCCATGACGTGAAAAAAGTAATTGGACGCATACCCGCCAAGCGACAAACCATTTTCTTTTCGGCCACCATGCCGCCCGAAATTTCAAAGTTGGCCGACACTATTCTTACAAACCCGGTTCGGGTGGAAGTAACTCCACCTTCATCCACCGCCAATACGGTGAAGCAAGAACTTTATTTTGTTGAGAAAAACGATAAGCGGTCACTTTTGCTTCATTTGCTAAAAGGTGATGCGATCAATACTGCGCTTGTGTTCACACGTACCAAGCATGGCGCTGACCGTGTGGCGAAAGATTTGACAAGGGCTGGCGTGGTTGCCGAAGCCATCCACGGAAACAAATCGCAAAATGCACGGCAGCGCGCACTCAGCAACTTTAAGGCGCAGAAGACCCGTGTGCTCGTGGCCACCGACATCGCAGCCCGTGGCATCGACATTGATGAACTTTCACACGTGATAAATTTTGAACTGCCCAACGTTCCTGAAACGTATGTGCACCGTATTGGCCGCACAGGCCGTGCCGGAGCCAGCGGCATCTCTATTTCATTTTGCGATGCAGAAGAGAAAGCGTACCTGAAAGACATCCAGAAACTGATCGGCAAATCAGTACCCGTGGCAGAAAACAATCCATACCCGATGAGCAACACTTCACTTGTGGGAGCAGTTGCTCCACCTATGCAAAATCAAAACAGATCGCAAAGGCCGGGTGGTGGCAAGTCGCGCACGTTCAAACGTCCAACACAGTCATCACGCACTTCGGGTTCATCGCACTCTTCAGGGCCTTCCCACTCTTCACAACCCAAATCAACTTCTTCCGCTTCAGCCAGAAGGCCAAGCCGGGATTGGAAGAGTATTTCGAGTGAAAAGAATTATTGAAATCAGTTGACAATTGACAATGAACAATTGACAATAGTGGCAAGGTTGGATTGTGAGATTCATCCTTTCCCATTATCATTGTCAATTGTTCATTGTCAATTGCTTTATGAAGATCGGCCTTCTTTCTGATACCCACAGCTACCTCGATCCAAAAATCATAAGCTACTTCAACGGCTGCGATGAAATATGGCATGCCGGAGACATTGGCAACAAAGCGGTAGCAGATGAATTGGAGAAAATAAAACCCGTGCGCGCTGTGTT
>JANOQB010000487.1:0-4219 GCA_031422215.1 Cytophagales bacterium
GCTGGTCGGGTTTTTTTTCTTTACTGCAACTCCTGTCTATTTCATGGCCCCTGGAATGAGTTCTCATTAAATCCATTCTTCAAAAAATAAAATAGTAAGACACCCTCGACTCTTGAACTTCTGAACCTTCGGTGTACCCATAGTTGCAAAGTCCGGTAAAATCAAATAACCTTCGGAAAATATCAGTAGGCAAGAATTATGGAATACAGAAAAATTGACGATTCAACTCTCTCGCTTTCGGTTATCTCATTTGGCGCCTGGGCTGCTGGCGGTTGGATGTGGGGCCACACAAACCGGGCGGATGCCATTGAGGCCATTCGTGCTTCCTATGATTTAGGCGTGACCAGCATTGACACGGCTCCCGCTTATGGCCAAGGCACCAGCGAAGAAATTGTTGGCGAAGCCCTGGTGGGCTTACCGCGCGACAAAGTGCAAATACTCACCAAGTATGGCTTGCGTTGGGATTTGAAAAAGGGTGAATTTCATTTCAAGAGCAAAGACAATGAAGGCAGGGACATTGATATCTATAAATACTCCAGCCGCGAGAGCATCATCCAAGAATGCGAAAATAGTTTGCGCAGATTAAGGACAGATTACATTGATCTCTACCAGATCCATTGGGCCGATTCTACCACACCCATTGCAGAGACCATGGAGGCGGTGGCCCACCTTATCAAGCAAGGGAAAGTGCGCCATGCCGGTGTGTGCAATTACAATGTGGCACAAATGAAGGAAGCTGAAAAATATGTACACCCCGTTTCCAACCAAGTGCCCTACAGCCTGGTGAAGCGCGAAATAGAAAAAGAGGTAGTACCGTATTGCATCGCATCCAATAAATCCATTCTCGCCTACAGTCCATTGGAGCGGGGATTGCTGACAGGGAAAATGAAACCCGGATACAAATTTCAGGAAGGCGACCACCGGGCATCCCTATATTTTTTTAATGATGAGAACATAGCGCGTACCAATGCGTTTATCCAAAAAATAAAACCTCTGGCCGACAACAAAAACTGTACAGTTGGCCAACTCGTGCTGAAGTGGACCCTTGAACAACCTGGGATTACCATTGCCTTGGTGGGTGCACGAAATGCCGAACAAGCAATTGCCAATGCAAAGGCTTCAGATATCCAGATAACGAAAGAAGAAATTGAACAGATAAGTAAGCACCTTTCCACCTTGGAGATTGTAAAGCCAAAACCGGTGGCATGAAGAAATTCTCAACAATCAGTATTCAAACTCAATGCATTATTTAGACCTGATTGTTTTTCTTGCTTACATGCTCATGCTCTTAGTTGTTGGGGCGGTGTTCTATAAGAAGAATAAATCAGCCCTATCATTCACCGTTGGGGATCATAAAATTCCTACGTGGGTTATTTCGCTTTCACTTTTCGCCACGTTTGTTAGTAGCATCAGTTATCTGGCTCTTCCAGGAATTGCCTATCAAAAAAATTGGAACTCGTTTGTGTTCAGTTTGTCGTTGCCAATAGCCGCGATCATGGCCGTCAAGTTTTTTGTGCCGCTCTATCGAAAAGTAAACAGTCCTTCTGCTTACACATTTTTGGAAATCCGTTTTGGACCTTGGGCACGCACATACGCAGCCTCCATGTACCTCTTAACTCAAGTCATGCGTGTGGGCACCATACTTTTTCTTATGGCATTGGTGCCCAATACCTTGTTTGGATGGAACCTAATCACCGTCATTGTTTTCACCAGTGCCATCATCATGTTATACTCTTTGATGGGGGGCATTCAAGCCGTTGTGTGGACAGACGCCATCCAGGCCATCGTGTTGATGGTTGGGGCTTTGGTTTGTGTGTTGTTGATCGTTGTTAAAATTCCAGGGGGGCTTGCCAGAATTATTTCCACGGCTGAGGCGCATGATAAATTTGCGCTTGGAAGTTTTAGCCTTGATCTTTCGGAGCCTACTTTCTGGGTTGTGCTCGTGTATGGCACATTCATCAACCTCCAAAATTTCGGGGCCGATCAAAATTATATTCAGCGATATATGTCATCCAAGTCATTGGCCGATGCGCAAAAGTCTGCCTTTTGGGGAGCCATGCTTTATATACCGGCTTCCATGATTTTTCTTTTTATCGGCACCTCACTGTTTGTATTGTATAAATCGGGTACAGCCGTTTTGCCAAACGAACTTTTAGATCAACAAAATAGTGACCGGGTTTTTCCATACTTCATTGCGCACGAACTGCCAACCGGAGTGACGGGTTTATTGATTGCCTCCATTTTTGCTGCGGGCATGAGCACTATCTCCACCAGTTACAATAGTTCAGCTACGGTTATCCTCACAGACTTTTATGAGAAGCATGTTGGAAAAGAACAATCCGAAAAAAGAAAACTTTGGGTACTCTATCTTTCCACCGTGGCCATAAGTTTATTGGGAATGATGGTCGCGATAGCCATGATCAATACCAAAAGCACTTTGGACACGTGTTTGAAGTTAGCCTCTGTTTTTAGCGGTGGCATTCTGGGATTGTTTCTATTGGCCATGTTCAGCAAAGTGAAAAATAATGCTGCTGCCGCCCTTGGTGTTTTGGCAGGCGTGGGTGTTATCGTCTGGATGACCGTTTCAAGTCTCTACTTGCCCAAGGAATCTGCTGGCAACCAGTTCCATCCATATCTTTCCATTGTGTTTGGAACAACTACCATTTTTATAGTTGGTTTTTTGTTAGGAACTTTATTTGGGAAAAATAATGAGTAGGTGCAGGGCAAATGCATCTAAAAGGTGAAAATTTAACCACAAAGACCCAATGGCACGAAGCTTCACTAAGAAAAGAAATTCAAATTTGATTTATGCATAACATCAGTTACTAAAACCGATCTGTGATCATGACAAAGAAATGCATCCATCTTTATCTAATACTTTTAGTCTTGCCTGTTTCAGGTTGTGGTCAATCCAAACTTCCCGATGTTATCAAACCTGGAGACCCAGGCTTCGAGAGCAGCGAATTGATTTACCCATTGTCAAACAAACCAACTGCCGAATGTCATGCGTCCACCCTCGTTGAATTATCAGATGGATTGATGGCCGCCTGGTTTGGCGGATCGCATGAAAAGAATCCTGACGTTGGCATTTGGACTTCCATTAATAAACGAGGAGCCTGGTCTAAGCCCGTGCAGGTAGCTACGGGTTTTCAAAACGATACGCTCCGGCATCCTTGTTGGAACCCTGTTTTGTTCAAACCAACTAACGGGCCGCTCATGCTATTTTATAAAGTGGGGCCAAGCCCTTCCGAGTGGTGGGGCATGCTTACCACTTCGGATGATGAAGGCAGAACATGGACAAACCCGACACGGCTTGGCAAGGATGCAGCGATCGGTGAATTGTTGGGCCCGGTTAAAAACAAACCCATTCAACTTGCCGATGGCACCATTCTTTGTCCTTCCAGTTCTGAAGTGGAAGTAAATGACAAAGACAAGTGGCGTGTGCATTTTGAGGTGACCAAAGATTTTGGCAAGTCATGGCAAGTAGTAGGCCCAATCAACGATGGGATTGAGTTCAACGCCATTCAGCCAAGCATACTAACCTATTCCGATGGCACCATGCAGATCGTTTGCAGAACACAGGAGGGATCGGTTGGCCAAAGCTGGTCATCCGATGGTGGCAAGACCTGGAGCAAAATGAAAGCTACTTCGTTGCCCAACCCAAACGCAGGCACAGATGCCGTAACACTAAAAGATGGAAGGCAACTGATCGTTTATAATCACACCACGCGAAAAGGAAATTTTCCTAATGGCCGAAATATGTTGAACGTGGCCATTTCGAAAGATGGGATCCAATGGAGACCAATTGTAACCCTTGAGAGGGACAAGGGCGAGTATTCATATCCGGCCGTTATACAATCATCAAATGGAGAAGTGCATATCACCTACACGTATTTACGTAAAGCAATCAAGCATGTGACGCTGGATATATCGCAATTGAAATAACAACGTGTGATGTTGGAATAGATTGTGGATGGTTGGGTTGTCGTCAAGTATCGTCTCCGCCTTGGGACGATGCTTTGTCAACTGTACTACTTTTAATTCCCCGATTAGCTCAACGCCTTTCTGCAAAACTCCAAACACTTCTTTACTTCCTCCACAGAACTTGAACCCTCCGGTATTTGATATTCCAATTCCACTGTGGCCGGGAAAGAATATTTTTGGCTTTGCATCAACTTGAGCACATCAACAATGGGCGTATCACCTTTGCCCCACACCA
>JANOQB010000488.1:0-4409 GCA_031422215.1 Cytophagales bacterium
GCCTCACGATGCTAAAAAAAGATTGCTTCGAACCCCTGCACATTAAACCACACCAGATTGAATTTTTTAATGTGCAAGTTCCTGATCTTGAAAAAGAATGCCACCGGATAAACACGCTCATTGAAAAGCACAATGGATTGGACATTATGCTGGTAGGTGTTGGAACAAACGGGCACATCGGCATGAACGAACCAGGTACTTCCTTTGAATCGTACGCGCACTCGGGCCCTTTGGCAGAAGAAACCAAGCTGGTGGGACAGAAGTATTTTCAAAAAGCAACGGTGTTGTCGCAGGGGATTACGCTTGGACTAAAACATTTGCGTGAAGCAAGATTGCCCATCGTGATGGCCAGTGGCGAAAAGAAAGCAGCCATCATGGCAAAAGGCTTAACTATAAAGCCGAGCGAAGAAGTACCCGTGAGCATCGTGCAGATGATCCCTCAAGCGTATGTAATGTTGGATGAGGCTGCGGCCAGCGTATGGGCGAATATCTAACTGAGGTTACGCAAAACGACTGCCTACCGGTCATCTCTCGAAAACTGATTACACTCTAAGTTAAATCGCCTTCGAGGGCCTCAGGCTGACACTACTTTGTATGTTTTGTGTAACAGTATCTAAATTCAGGAAGTATGCTTTCGATTTTGTTTCATGCCTCTTTTCGACTCTGAATTCACTTTAAGTAAGTACCAATATAATTTTGAAAGATTGTTCATAATCAATACTTTAGCGGCCTGTATCTAATTTTTTAAACTAACTCTTTAATAGCTATGAGAGCCATTTGGAAAGGGCACATCCAATTTTCGCTGGTTACGATCCCGGTCAGGATTTACAACGCGATTGACACCGGCCAAACCATCAGTTTCAATTTGCTGACGCGCGAAGGCCACAACCCCGTTTCATACGAAAAGAAGGACAAGGTGACTGGGCAGCCGCTCAAAGCTGAAGACATAGTGAAGGGCTATCAATACGAGCCTGGGCAGTACGTGATCGTGGAGCAAGACGACTTGAACAAAGTAAAACTCAAAAGCGAAAAAATTATTGAGATTGAAGGGTTTGTAAAGTCTGCCGAAGTTCATCCCACACTTTTTGAGACTCCTTATTTTATTGGTCCCGATGGCGACATAGCCGCAAAAACATACGGCTTGCTTTGCCAAACGTTGAAGGACAGTGGCAAGATAGGTGTGGGCAAAGTGGTGCTCCGCGACCGTGAGACCCCTGTGCTGATAACCCCCCACGAAGGTGGCATATTGATGTACCGGTTGCGCTACCCCAACGAAGTGCGAAGCATGAGCGAGGTGCCGCAATTGCTTGAAGTGAAGGCCGACAAAGAACAACTGAAATTGGCCAAGACATTGGTTGACAGCATGTCAACAACGTTTGCAAAAATCGAAATGAAAGATCACTATTATGATGCGCTAAAGGCAATTATCGATGCAAAGATCGCAGGCAAAGAGATTGTGATGGTGACCGAGGAAGAACCCAAGGTGGTTGATATTATGACGGCCCTTAAAGCAAGCATAGACGCGGCCAAAAAGAAGCCTATGGAAAAAGCAAAGGGCACGGTGGCCAAAGAGGAAAAGGAGACTACCAAAAAAACCGTTCGCAGGAAAGCGAGCTGAGCATTTGCACACGCAATAAATAATTACCTTTGCGCGATGGCCAAGGTGATCCAGTTCCCAGGTTCTAACCCCGAGAAATTCGGCTTTAAGCCCGTTCGCAAGAAAAGAAAACCAGAAGGTGAAAAGCCAGCTCAGTTAGATCTTTTTTCGGGCGGCAAAGTCCGGAGTTTAAATCAACTTTCTGTTTTTGAAGAAGCCCTCATGCTGGATGAGCAGGGGGACAGCAGGGCACGTGCCCACTACCTAAAAGCAATAGAAACTGGTGATTCGCTTGCCGATGCCTATTGCAACCTGGGCATAATCGAGTCGGAAGAAAGAAACCACAGCAAGGCGATAGATTGTTTTACCAAATCGCTCAAAGAAGACCCGCGGCACTTTGAAGCTCATTACAATTTGGCCAACCTCTATGCGGAGATTGGAAATTTCCCCTTGGCCAAAATCCATTATCAGATGTCGATCAACATCGAGCCCGACTTTCCAAACAGTTATTTCAACCTCGCCCTTACGTTGGTGATGAACAAGGAAGTGGATCAAGCAATCCAGGCGTTGCTCAACTACCGTAGTTTAGTGCCGCACGAAGAGCGCGCGCAGGCCGAGCAATTGATCAACAATCTCACGCATTCCTTGCGGTGATAGATTTCCTCAAGGCGATAATACAACGACTCAATACGAATCAGGCCAACCTAATTTTTTCCAATAGTGTTCATAATAAATTCGCCCGGCAAGAGGCCGCAACTCCGCAAAACGCGGGGGTATAACCTGCAAATAGAAATCTAAATCTCACTTACGAATTTTTTTTTGAAACTTAAGTGCGCTGGCCCGACAAAAAGGCGGGGTGCCCCGATAGCAATCGGGGTGGGGGGAAGCATTTTTTTGTCTTGACTTTTTTCCCCAATGGGATGCCTGTGGCGTGGGTACATTTTTGTGCCTGCCTACCGCGTAGCCGCTTCGGCAAAGGCAGGTCAAGACAAAAAAGTACCAATCTAAACGTTGAACACAAATCTAAAAGTGAAAGGCCATTTGGTTTCAGCCATGTACCAGACCAGTCCTATCCTACAGACTAATTCATAATAGGTAATGGTATAACCTACTTTTAAAGCGAGACGATCGTTACAAAAAACAAGATGGCCCTGTACACCTCCAAGGCTATTTTCAGAAAGAGTATCAAGGCAATACTTTTAACCACAAGGTTCAAGCCTTTTTCCTGATAAAAAACGTGGCCCGACCGGATGATAAAATACAAGTTGGTAACCACGAACAGGATGGTAAGGATATTTTCGTCTAAATATGATCCAGTGCCCAACAATCTTACCACCATGGTTAGTACGATTGTATTGATAAAGAGATTGAAGCAAGCCAATTCTATGGCATAGCCCACATGATCTGTAAAGTATTTGTTTTTCTTCCAGTACAGAATATTCAGCGGCAGGGAAGAGATCACCACAAATACCATGACCATTAGCTTGGCAAGGCTGGTGGTCTTCAGGTTATAGAGCAACGTAAAGGAGTTGAGGTCGAGCCCCATGCTCACAATTTTGTGACTGATGATGTCGTCATAAAATTCCCTTAGCGGGGATAGCAACTGAGTATTCAACGAGGCGTTGAAAAGCTGGATCACTGGAAAGAAAAAGTAAATCAGGTTCAGTACAAAAAACAACGACATGGGGCTGAGGTGCTTCACCCTTCTTCCCTGTGCGAAATCAAAGGATAAAGCACCCGGCTTTTTTATTACCAACCACAATGTCTTGGCGAATTTGCTATCGGCAAAGGTGATGGTGAGCAGGATGTTGTTTAAAATAGTTTTGAAAGAGCGATCGGCAGGGGTGAGTATTTTTTCGCCACACTGGTTGCAATAGTTACCCGTAAATTCGTGGTGACAGCTTTTACAGGTATGCGTTAGGTTGAGATGGGTCATTCTAAAAAGTCGCGCAAAGTTAACTGACGATTGGGAAATGCACTCCCTCGGACTAATTCTTTAATTGCTTCAGTAGGCTTTTGCCTCTTGAAAGAAAACCAGCACTTGCATAAGGCAGTTGATCTTCAATCAGTGGGATAAGTTCATTTTTCAATTCGGGAACTTCGTTGGCAATATTGGACAGCACCGTCATGGCAAATACGCGTATGGCAATTGGTTCTTTGGCATCGGCAAGAAACGCAAGGCAAAGGTTAATAGTAATACCCTGATAACCTTTTGGTATGTGCACGAACTGGAGCATGCGCAGCACGTTCCGCTTTACGGCATCATGCACACCTTTCTTTCCAACCAATGCCAAGATTTTTTTTAGATGGGGTTTTAGCAATTCCGGTTGCTGCTCTATGCAATAGCTTAGGGGCCATGCCGCCCGCTGTGTTACACGATATGGGCCCATAAGAAACACTGCCACCAATTGGGCAAATCTTGCTGGGCTTTTGCCAACATAGCCAACGATTTTGTCTTTCTGTTTTTTGCTGTGTTCCTTTAATATTTCTTCGACCAAATTCATAATAGCTGTTGTGATATTTTAAAAACCGTTACGGCTGCATCGGTTAATTGTTGTACTGTTTCATACCAAGATCGGGATATCTTTCGGCCAACAATCAAATTTAGGGTTGTGAAAATACAAATAATTGATTCGGCAGTATTAACAATTGCTTATTTTTAGGATTGGCAACAAATGACAATTATATCCAATCACTCATTAACCAAACAGAAATGATAAAACCCATCCGCACCGCGTTGCTTTCTTACGGAATGTCCGGGGAAGTTTTTCATGGACCTCTATTGAATGCACATCCCGGATTTGAAATGGCT
>JANOQB010000489.1:0-15790 GCA_031422215.1 Cytophagales bacterium
CACCGCACTCGTGGGGTTTGCCGGACTAAAGCCCACACTGAACGCCATTGAAGCTGGAAAAAATATTGCCCTTGCCAACAAAGAAACATTGGTAGTGGCAGGCGAATTGGTTACTCAACTTGCCCAACAAAAGGGAGTGAACATTTACCCAATCGACTCCGAACACTCGGCCATCTTTCAATGCTTGGTTGGGGAGTTTCACAATCCCATAGAAAAAATTATACTCACGGCTTCGGGTGGTCCCTTTCGGGAAAAAAAAAGAGATGAGTTGGCACACGTAACAAAAGCGCAGGCTCTGAAACATCCCAACTGGACAATGGGTGCAAAAGTGACCATCGACTCGGCCACGTTAATGAACAAAGGTCTTGAGGTGATTGAAGCAAAATGGCTATTTGGTTTGAAGCCTGCGCAAGTGGAGGTGGTGGTGCATCCTCAATCGATCGTTCACTCCTTGGTCCAATTTCAGGATGGCTCCATGAAAGCCCAACTTGGCCTGCCCGACATGCGTTTGCCAATACAATTTGCCATGTCTTTCCCGCAAAGGTTGAAAAGCGAATTTCCTAGGTTTGACTTTGGGAATTTTCCAGCACTTACGTTTGAGAAGCCCGATACCGAAACTTTTCGTAATCTTGCGCTCGCGTTCTATGCATTGACCCGTGGGGGAAACATGCCGTGTGTGCTCAATGCGGCAAACGAGGTGGCCGTGGCTGAATTTTTGAAAGACCGCATCGGCTTTTTGGAAATGAGCGAGGTAGTGGAACGATGTTTGGCCAAAATGGCTTATATCGCAAATCCAACCTTGGAGGATTATGTTAGCACCGATAAGGAGACAAGGATTATGGCAATTGAATTTATTCAGTAGGATACCTGCCTGTCGGTTAACAAAAAGAGAAGTCAGATCAGCGATATTTTATTTCGAAGGTAAATTAGTTTTCAAATCATCAACACAACGAATTTTCAAATTTAGTCTATGGAAGGAATGATCATGACAGCCCAGCTATTGCTGAGCCTTTCGATTTTGATTGCCGTGCACGAGTGGGGCCACTTCGTCACCGCCCGCATGTTCAACATACGCGTAGAAAAATTCTACCTGTTTTTTGATTTTCTCTTTCCCATGGCCAATGTGCTCAATTTTTCTTTGTTGAAATATAAAAAAGGCGACACCGAATATGGCATTGGCTGGTTTCCCCTTGGCGGCTATGTAAAAATTGCCGGCATGGTGGACGAGAGCATGGACAAAGAGCAGTTGAAATTGCCACCACAAGATTGGGAGTTTCGCTCCAAGCCGGCCTGGCAGCGATTGATTGTGATGCTCGGTGGGGTAATTGTGAATGTCGTAGTAGGCGTGATCATTTTTATTGGGCTTGTGTACTTCTTGGGCGATGCTTACATACCTAATAAATATGTCAACACTCACGGTGGCATTGACGCACGCGAACTGGCAGAGCAAATAGGATTAAAAACAGGAGACCAATTCATCGCTATAAACGGCACTCCGTTTGAAGATTTTTTTGACGTTTCCAAACCTGATGCTTTGCTCTCAGAGGATTCCTACTACACGGTGTTGAGGGACGGACAGGAAATAAAAATCTCCATACCTGGAGATTTCATTGAAAAGTTCGATTCGAAGGAGGCAGTGGCAAACTTTGTGGCCCCGCGCATGGAATCCGTTGTGGATGAGATAACTGAAAAGTATTTGTACAAAGACAGTGTGGAGAAAAAAACCATTGCCGCCACAGTGGGTCTAAAAAAAGATGACCGATTCATTGAGGTAAATGGCCAACCTGTGAAATACTATGATGAGGTTTCCAAACTCGTGAAGGGCAATAAGTCTGACTCAATTTCATTTAAAGTTCAAAGAGGAACTGATATTGTTGCATTCAATGTCGGCTTCAAAGGCCATGACTGGATCGGTTTTTCAAACAAACAAATTGACATCAAAGAATTGGCAGTGATCAACTACAGCTTTGGTGAATCTTTGGCCTTAGGACCATCGCGCGCTTTTGGGGTGATTTGGATTCAGTTAAAAGCATTTCGCAAACTTTTTACAGGTCAGCTTTCCGTACAAAAATCTTTGTCGGGGCCCATTGGCATGGCCAAAATGTATGGAGGTGTTTGGGACTGGGAACGCTTCTGGCGCATGACGGGCCTATTGTCGATGGTGCTTGCCTTTATGAATTTACTTCCCATACCCGCGCTCGATGGTGGCTATGTTATGTTCTTGCTTTACGAAATGGTAAGCGGCCGCGAACCGTCAGAGAAATTCTTTGAGAACTCGATAAAAGTAGGTATGGCCATACTGCTTGTGCTAATGGTGTTTGTGTTTTACAACGACATTGCGAAGTTGTTTACGGGAGGCTGATAGCCAACCCATCTTTTACAAAAAATGAAGAAGGACACCTTAGGTGCCCTTTTTTATTGCCTATTTGCTTAGCCGCGATGCCCTTTTAATTTAATCCACCACCGCCTGATATACCATCTGCCTCATTTTGTCATGGTAAAAATTTGTGAAGGGAGCTTCTTGGGTCATGAAAATAGAAATCAGTTTTTCTTTTGGGTCAATAAAGAAATGAGTGTTGAAAGCCCCGGCCCAATAATAGATCCCACTCGATCCCAGCAATTTGCTTTCGGCCACATCCATCAGCACAGCAAAGCCTAATCCAAATCCTTCGCCTGGGCGGTCAAACAATTTTGCGGTGTGATTGTAGGTCATCAGTTCAATCGTTTTTCTGCTCAAAAATTGTTTGCCGTTCCACTTTCCATCATTCATCAGCATTTGGCAAAAGGTCATATAATCCGATGCGGTAGAGAAAAGTCCGTTCACTCCGCTCCAAATAGTGTTGCCGCTCATCTTGGGTTGGTTCGTGCTCACCGTTAAAATGCCTTCTGTATTTTTTGCGCATAATTTCACTACTCTCGCTTGCTGCTCCTGCGAAAGATTGTATCCGGTATCCTTCATGCCAAGCGGCTTAAATATCCGTTCGGTGAGAAAATCATTGGTTGTCATGCCTGAGAATTGTTCGATCAATGCCGAGAGCACATCGGGTGCTGCACTGTAATACCATTGGTTGCCAGGCTGGCCTACCAACGGAAGTTTGGTGATTGCGTCCACGCGGCTCTTTATATCCGGCCACGATTTCATAAAATATTCGTTCATAAAATCCTTGTCCAATTGGGTGGAGCCCAGTCCATGTGTCAATCCCGATGTGTGGCTCAATAAATGGGCGATTGTGATTTCTTTTTCGAGCGGCACCGTTTCCCCTTTCATCCCATTATTCACATTTTTGGCCACGCGCAAATCTTTGAAAGCCGGAATATATTTTGAAACGGGATCGGTGAGCATAAAATGCCCTTCTTCAAACAGCATCATAAACGCCACGGTGATTATCGGCTTGGTCATCGACTGGATATAAAACATATCATCCGCTTTCATGGGAGATTTTTCAGCTAAGTTTCTATAGCCAAAGGAATTTTTGTGAACAACGGCACCCTTGCGCACGATGAGTGTCACCGCGCCAGGAATATTGCCTTGTTCAATTTCCTTTTTTATGAAAGTTTCATATCGCTTCAGCCTGTTAGCAGAAATACCGGATACAATTTTCTCCGGTGCTTGACTATAAAGTTGAGATACGGATACAAGAAGAAATAGAATTACGAGCGAAAATTTGGTGAGCCTGATCATGGTTATTTAATTTTAAATGGAAAGTTGTGCACACTGTTTACCGATTACCGTTTACCGCTCACAGTTTCACCGGCTCCTCCCTTTCGCTTTCGTAACCGAGCAACTTCATCATGCTTTTGCTGGTTTGCTCTTCGGCAAAAAGTTCGGTGGTGACTTCGCCATCTTCGTTGCGGTTGATGAGCACGTGCTTGGGCGCGGGTATAAGGCAATGTTGAATGCCGCCATATCCACCGAGCGATTCCTGGTAAGCACCCGTGTGGAAGAACCCGATGTACAAAGGTTCCTCGTCTGTGATCATCGGCAAAAAAACTTCTCCTGTGTGTGCTTCGGAGTTATAATAATCATGACTATCGCAGGTAAGGCCACCAATATTTACTTTATGGTAGGGATCATCCCATTTGTTCACAGACAGCAGAATGTATTTTTGGTTTAGGCCCCACACATCGGGCAAGTGCGTGATGAAGGAGCCATCAATCATATACCAAAGCTCTTTATCGTTTTGCAATTTCTGGTCCACCATCGAATACAACACGGCACCGCTTTCGCCCACGGTAAAACTTCCAAACTCGGTGAAGATGTTGGGCACTGGCACATTGTTTTTCTCGCAAATCCATTTTATGTTTTCCACGATCTGCTCGATCATGTATTTGTAATCGAACTGGAATGTGAGCGAAGTTTTGATCGGGAAGCCTCCTCCAATGTCGATGGAATCCAATGTATCGCAGATTTTTTTCATCTCGCAATACTTGAAAATAAACCGGCTCAGTTCGCTCCAATAATAGGCGGTGTCTTTAATTCCCGTGTTGATAAAAAAGTGCAGCATCTTGAGCGATGCTTTGCCACTCGGCTGAATTTTTTCTTTGAACAAGGGCACAATGTCGCTGTAGCGGATGCCGAGGCGCGAAGTGTAAAATTCAAACTTAGGTTCTTCATCCGCGGCCACACGAATACCTACCTGATAAGGGCGGTTTACATTTTTTTCGTAGGTATCAATTTCGCTCAGGTTATCGAGTATGGGCACACAGTTGAACCCATCGTTGAGCAGGTCGGTAATGTATTCTTTGTACATCGGCATTTTAAAACCATTGCACAAAATGTAGGTCTCTTTCGAAATTTTTCCACGCTCGTACAAGGTGCGCACGATGGGAATATCAAAAGCCGAAGAAGTTTCGATGTGGATGTCGTTTTTCAATGCTTCCTCCAACACAAAATCGTAGTGCGAAGATTTGGTGCAATAGCAATAGGTGTATTTCCCATTGTATTTAAAACGCTCCATGGCATTGTTAAAGGTGGCTTGTGCAAACCGGATGTTTTCGCTTACGCGTGGCAGGTAGGAGATCTTTAGCGGTGTGCCGTATTGTTTGATCACATCCATTAGCGGAACATCGTTGAACAACAGTTCATGGTCCCTTACCTTAAATTCCTTTTGGGGAAATTCAAAGGTTTGCTCAATCAGCTCGCGGTAGCTCTTCATTGTTCGTTGATAGTTGTTCGTTAGCGGTTGTTGGCTTCTGATCTACTAATTAACAACGATCAACGATCAACCAACAACCTAAAATTTGAGGTGCAATATTGTGATAATTTTGCCATCTTTGCAATACACTAAACAGTAATGGCGAATCGCTTTTCATATTTGCTTTTTGTTCCCGTCCCCACGGGGCTTCATTCGTTGCCCGACTTCTGAAGGCTACAAAACCCGGCCATTAGGCCACCTTGCGATTGTCCCATTATTCTTATTAGACTTTAATTCCTGTGAAAGAGATCAAAATCATAGAAGTGAAATCCGAAATCGGTGCCGGCACACGGGGTGCAAGCTTGGGCGTTGAAGCCATGAAAATTGCCAGCCTCGACCTGAAGTCGGATTTGTTCAGAAAATACGATTCCATTGAAGTTGAAAATGTAAACGAACTTCTTTTTGATGGTGCTGAGCATGCCCACGCCAAATTTATTGATGGTGTGCTCATCATGGAAGAGCGTGTGTGCTTAGAAGTGTATGAACAGATTTTTGACGACTTCTTTCCTCTGATCATGGCGGGCGATCACTCAACCGCCTATGGCACCATGGCCGGTATAAAAAAAGCTTTTCCAAAGAAACGACTTGGCGTGATCTGGATCGATGCCCATGCCGATATTCACACCCCGTTCACAACCCCATCGGGCAACATGCATGGCATGCCCTTGTCCATGGCGTTTGGCTTCGATAATTATGAATGCAAAGTAAACGATCCGCGGGGCGAGACTCTCGACTATTGGGAGCAGCTAAAAGATGTGGGCATGCCAGGGCCAAAAATTTTTACGGAGGACTTGGTTTACATAGCAGTGCGCGACTTGGAGAAACCTGAAAACTATCTCCTCAATAAATACAACATCAACTTCATTGAGGTGGAAGAAATAAAAAAACTGGGGGCTGCTGCGATGGCCGCCAGGGCATTGCAAATGCTCGACCATTGCGATTTGATCTATGTGTCCTTTGATGTGGACAGTATTGATAGCCGATTCTCAACGGGCACTGGCACACCTGTGCCCAATGGGCTTACCGTGGAGGAGGCCAAAGTGTTGAACGCAGAATTGTGCAAAGACCCCAAAGTATGTGCTTGGGAAATTGTTGAAATCAACCCTACCTTAGACACTGAAAACAGGATGGCCGAAAGTGCTTTTGAGATTTTGGAGGCATCGGCAAAATCAATTGCAGCCCGCCCTGTCATGGCCGAGTAAGCAAATGAAACCACATTTGGTATGTTGAAAAAATTTCTTGAAAACTTTTTGTTAAGGATCAACAGGATACTTCTCTATCTTGTTTTCGCTATTGCCTTGCCTATTGGTATAAACTTCATACTTAAAAAATACTGGCCTGTGTGGATGGCGGATAATAAAAGTATAATTCTCACGGCCTTGATCTTTGTCGGTTTTCTCAGCGTTCACTTTTTATACGACCGGAGAGATTTATCAAAAAAGGAAAACAATAAAAGTGAGGATTGAAGCGATTGTTTTGTTTCTAAAATCCAGAAGCATATTACTGCCTACTGCTTCCTCGCCTACTGCCTACTTCGCTCTACTTCTCTTCTACCAACTTCGTCAACGCTTTTACAGTGCTCATCAGATTGCCCCGGATAACTGGGTCGGTAAACATACGCGGTATGCTGCTGGGCATGGATAGTATGCGGTAGGTAATTTTTACTTGCTGAGGTGATACCTGCTCGAAGAGCCAACTCCCCGACAGTTCCATGCGTGTTACCCCGCTTTTTACAGGGCAGGCTTTGGGGTCTATCACCGATTGAAATTTGATAAAGAGGTTGATGGGTGTTTTTTCTACAATCTCATAACGCAAAAAATGATCCTGGTCGCTCACCGGCCACGGAATATCATGATAGGAATACTCAAGCCAAATAACACTGTCCATAAGCGGATACACTTTAAAGTCGCTTACATGCTTTTGCCAGATTTTTATTTTGGATTCGTCCCGTAGAACAGAGAACATGGTACCAATGGAGGTGTTGATAACAAACTCACTCTTCACCTCGCGGGCCTTTACGGCAGGCACCTTACCGGGAAAAGTAATCCAACGCTCATGGACAAAAATCGGAGGATCTTCCCGAACCAGATCAAACTTTACGTCTTCATGACTTTGAGAAAAAACGGAAAACGCAGTTAGGTTAAAGAGTGCCAGAAAAATGGCAAGGCGGCTCACAAACTGCATAAAAATCACAATCACTAATTTCTGCTTATGAATAAAGGAAATACAAAGATAGTTAGAAAACCTCCAAGGTCTCTTGCTTGCGCAAAAAGACCTTGGAGGTTTTTTTGAAAACAATCAAACATTTGCCCTTATCCAATTATCAGTATCTTGCGCTCCCAATTTACCAAAACCCCTTTCACTATGATCAATCTTGTTCTCTTTGGGCCTCCCGGAGCAGGTAAAGGCACACAGAGCGAAAAGCTAATTCAAAAGTATGGCTTCGTTCATATTTCAACCGGTGACCTTTTTAGGTGGCACACAAAAAATGACACCGCATTGGGCAAACGCGTAAAAGAAATCATGGACAGCGGTGCGCTGGTGCCCGATGAAATCACCATTGCCATGCTAAAGGAGGAACTTGATAAAAATCTAAATGCAAAAGGTTTTTTGTTTGATGGGTTTCCGCGCACGGTGCCGCAGGCAAAAGCCCTTGATGAGTTCATGAAAGAAAATGGAACGGCCATCCATCATGTAATAGCGTTGGATGTATCGGAAGAAGAATTGCGCACGCGCATTGCCAAACGCAGAACTACCGAAAGCCGGGTTGATGACGAAGAAGAAAAACTGAACACACGTGTTACTGAATATTTCAGCAAAACCATCCACGTGCTTCCATATTACAAAAACCTGGAAAGGCTAAACACGGTGCACGGTATTGGTGCCATTGATGAGATATTTAAAAATGTATGTGCTGTGCTGGACAACTAGATTTTAAAACCACCACAACCTTAAATTTCAAAGTCTTTTAAAAATCTCAAATCTCACATCTCCAATCTCAAATTAGCGTGTCTCCCAACTTCATCGATTACGTAAAATTCAACTCACGCTCTGGCAACGGGGGGGCAGGCTGCCGTCATTTTCATCGTGCAAAATTTATTGAAAAAGGTGGACCTGATGGAGGCGATGGCGGCAGGGGCGGCCACGTAATACTGAAAGGCAATTCGCAGTTATGGACACTGCTCCATTTAAAATATCGCAAACATGTGTTTGCCGAACATGGCAAAGCGGGCGAATCGCAAAATTGCACAGGTGCCTTTGGCAAGGATATAATTTTGGAAGTGCCGCTGGGCACCGTGGCTCGCAAAGAAGAAACCAACGAAGTGATTTGCGAGATCAGCGAAGAAGGACAGGAAATTATACTTAGCCCCGGAGGCAGGGGTGGCAAGGGGAATTCTTTTTTTGCCACATCCACCAACCAGGCGCCCCAACATGCGCAGCCTGGTGAGCCAGGCCGGGACGAATGGATAATACTTGAACTGAAATTGCTGGCCGATGTGGGCTTGGTTGGTTTTCCCAATGCAGGTAAGTCAACGCTGTTGTCAGTGGTGTCGGCTGCCAAGCCCAAGATTGCGGACTATTCTTTTACCACCCTTACGCCAAACCTCGGTGTGGTTGCCTATCGCAACGACCAATCTTTTGTGATGGCCGACATTCCCGGTATTATTGAAGGGGCCGCTGAAGGCAAGGGTTTGGGGGTACGCTTTCTCAAACACATCGAACGAAATTCACTGTTGCTGTTCATGGTTCCTGCCGATTCGAAAGACCTAAAAAAGGAGTATGAAATTTTGTTGAATGAGTTGAACAAGTACAACCCCGAACTGCTCGACAAAAAAAGGCTCCTTGCCATTTCAAAATGCGATATGTTGGATGAAGAATTGCTGGCCGAAATGAAAAAAGAAGTGCCAGCCGAAATCCCCTCTGTATTTATTTCATCGCTAACTAACCAGGGCATAACAGAACTAAAAGATTTGATTTGGCAGACCCTGCATTCCTAACGCCATTCTGACACTAAATCGGTTATTGGCAAAATTCTTGTCACTTTTGCATCCGCTAAGCGAAAACTATGGAAAACTCAGTTCAACCCGAACAGGAATTGGAAAAACACAATGATTTGGTAGAGGAAACCCCTCTCATGCAAACCAATGAACCCGTACTTGAAGAAAATAAAGAAGACCTGGCCGATCCCACCAAAAAACTTAAGGACGAATTGGCAGAAGCAAAGGATAAATACCTGAGGCTCTATGCCGAATTTGAAAACTTTAGGAGAAGGTCTTCCAAAGAAAAATTGGAGATGATCCAATCGGCCAATGAGCAATTGCTGCAATCGCTGCTTCCCGTTGCCGATGATTTTGAGAGAGCCGAAAAATCGTTTAAGGCCCTGGGCGAAAAAGAGGCCGAAGGTTTTTTCCTCATCCAAAACAAGTTCAAAAAAACACTGGAGCAATATGGGGTGAAGCCGATGGAACCGCAGATAAAGACTTCGTTCAACCCCGACCTTCACGAGGCCATCACACAAATTCCTGCACCTGAAGAAAAACTGAAAGGAAAAGTGATGGATGTAGTGGAGCAAGGTTATTTACTGAACGACAAAGTAATCCGTTTTGCCAAAGTGGTTGTGGGAAATTGATTAAAATTTAAGATTTAGAAACACCTTTCCACCGTAGCTTTAGCGAAGGTGGACTTCAACACCTGAACACCCCACGCATGACCAAAAGAGATTTTTACGAGATATTGGGAGTAAGCAAAACTGCCTCCGCAGAAGAGATAAAGAAAGCCTATCGCAAGGTGGCCATACAATTTCATCCTGATAAAAATCAAGGCAATAAAGAAGCTGAAGAAAAATTTAAAGAGGCAGCCGAGGCATACGAAGTGTTGAGCGACAGCGAGAAGCGCGCACAATACGACCGCTTTGGACATGCGAAGCAAGGCAACGGTGGTTTCCGCGGCCACGACATGAACATGGAAGACATCTTCAGCCAGTTTGGTGATGTTTTTGGTGGAGGAGGTGGAAGCCCATTCGATAGCTTCTTTAACGGTGGAAGGACTCGTCAACGCAAGGGTTCAAACCTGCGCATAAAACTCAAACTCAACTTAGAGGAAATAGCCAACGGAGTTGAAAAGAAAATAAAAGTAAACAGACTGATCCGTGCCGAGGGCGTTACGTTCAAAAATTGCCCTACTTGCCAGGGCACGGGCCAAGTGCGAAAAGTAGTGAACACTATGCTAGGCCAAATGGTGTCAACCACTACGTGCTCATCGTGCAATGGTGCCGGTCAGTTAATTGACAAGCGGCCTCCGGGCGTAGATAGCTCCGGGCTGGTTTCGAAAGAAGATATGATATCGGTTAAAATCCCAGCAGGCGTGGGCGATGGCATGCAACTATCCATGTCGGGAAAAGGCAACGAAGCTCCAGGCGGTGGCGTGCCCGGTGACTTGCTCATTTTAATTGAAGAGCAGGAAGACCATGACCTAAAACGCGATGGGAATAACTTGGTTTACGACCTGCACATAAGTTTCATCGATGCTGTGCTCGGCACTGCCGTGGAAGTGCCTGCCATAGGCGGAAAAGTGAGGATAAAAATTGAACCCGGCACTCAAAGCGGAAAAATATTGAGGCTGCGCGGCAAAGGGTTGAAAGACATAAACGGCTATGGCGCGGGCGACCAACTCATCTACATTAATGTGTGGACTCCAAAAAAACTGAGCAGTGACGAGAAAGCCAAATTGGAAAGCCTGAAAAACTCTGTAAACTTTCAGCCCCACCCCGATGCCAACGAAAAAGGTTTTTTTGAACGCATGAAGGAGTATTTGGGTTAGCCTTCTGAAATTTGAATCGCTGAGCGGATGAGATTTAATAACAAAAATATTAGCTTGCTTATATGATTTCAAAAGAAGAACTGAAAAAAGAAGTGGACAAACTACCTGAAACCCTCCTGGATGAGGTGTATTCTCTATTGAAGCAAGTTACGCTGCCAAAGAAAGCTTCTGATGATGGAGATTGGAACAAATGGAAAAGCAACCTTGAAAAGTTCAGTCCTGATTTTATGGATACACGCCAACAAACATCGCAACAAATTCGAGAATCATTTGATTGATGAGTTTTCTTCTTGACACCAATATTTGCATTTACATAATTAAGAAAAAGCCCATTTCTGTTATAAATCGGCTTAGCCAAATTCCATTCAATGAAATATCTATATCGGTTATAACTCTTGCAGAGTTGGAATATGGTGTAACAAAGAGTGCTGTGCCAGAAAAGAATCAATTAGCCTTAAATGATTTTTTGAAGCCTTTTCCGTATTGAATTTTGACTACGCTGCCGCTGTTGAGTACGGAACCATCCGAAGTTCCCTGGAGTGAAAGGGAACACCTAATGGTCAATTAGACACGCTGATTGCTGCACATGCTAAAAGCTTAAATTTGACCTTGGTAACCAATAATTAAAATGAGTTCAATAGGGTTGAAGGGCTGCGCATTGAAAACTGGACAACATAGTTTACCTGCCACCATCTAAGATAAAACCCTTTTCGAAATAACCCGTATAAGACCTATTACGGGTTATTTTTTGGGCTCAAAAACCTGACCCGCACTAACCTGTTAAACTTTACCTGAACTAAACGCGTAATAGGATACATGTGGAGATCAATTTTCTTAACTATTGCAACCGGTGTAGCTGCCAGTGGCGCGATCGCGCAAGTTAAAAAGCAGTTTTCTGTTCAACGTGTGCAGGAATGCGATAAGGTTGTTCTGAAACTGAAAGCCAAAACAGGCAACTGCTTCATCAAGCCAAGCCAAAATGAAGACATCCTAAACATTTACAGCAACCAAGACTTGGAAGAATATGGCCATAGCTTCAGCAATGAAGTGATTGGAAAAATATGCTCCGTAAAACTTTCGTTGGATGAGAACGAGGGCAGCGTGGGCCACAAAATTTCATACCGTGTTTTTGGTGCCGATGAAAGGCCCATTGATAAATCGTGGAAAGTTTACTTGGCCGAATCCACACCCTATGTGTTGGATCTTGCCTATGGGCTTGGCAATGCCACTATCGACCTTTCGGGGTTGGCCATTGAAAAATTAAAAATAAATACGGGCAGTGCCGATGTGAACATCAACTACAATTCGCTGGTTGGAAACAAAATCATCATGGATACCTTTTCCGTAAAGGTGGACATGGGTTCGATGAATGCACGAAACCTGAACTTGGCCAAAACGAAAGTGGTGATGGCCGAAGTAGGCTTTGGAAATATGTTCCTCGATTTCAGTAACAAGCCTTCAATAGCCAACCACATTATTGGCCGTGTTGGTGCCGGAAATTTAACAATTCAACTTCCCAACGAAGAAGTGCCTATGATGGTGACGATCAACGAATCGTGGCTATGCAGCATTAAGCTTTCAGGCGGCTTAAAAAAAATAGGGACCAATAAATTTGCCAACGCTGCCTACACAAAAGATAGCACCAACTCCCTTGTCTTTGATTTGGATGTATCGATGGGCAAAATCGTTTTTCATGAGAAAAATCACTGAAAGATTTTAACTACATTCGGCCCGGCAATTCCTATTGCTAAATGCCCAATTCCTAATGCCTAATTCTGTGGATGCACTTATAGCCAAAAACATTACCAAGCAGTACTCCAACCACACCGCGTTGGATTCCGTAAGCATTACCATTCCCGAAAAAACAATTTATGGATTGCTCGGCCCCAATGGTGCTGGAAAAACTACCCTGATCCGCATCATCAATCAGATCATCAACCACGACTCGGGAGAGATTACCGTGTTTGGCGAACCCCTGCAAGCCAAGCATGTGGAAATGATCGGATACTTGCCCGAAGAGCGCGGCCTCTATAAAAAAATGAAAGTGGGCGAGCAACTTCTTTATTTGGCCCAATTAAAAGGCTTGAGCAAAAAAGATGCGCTTGAGCGGATAAAAATTTGGCTCGAAAAATTCGAGATAAAGGATTGGTGGCACAAAAAAGTGGAAGACCTAAGCAAAGGCATGGCGCAAAAGGTGCAATTCATAAGCACGGTCATGCACGAGCCGAAGTTGATCATTTTAGATGAGCCCTTCTCCGGGTTCGATCCGGTAAACGCGCAACTCATCACCGAGCAAATATTGGAATTGAAAGCAAGGGGCAGCACCATCATTTTCTCCACCCACCGCATGGAAACCGTGGAGTCGTTGTGCGATCACATAGCCCTCATCAACAAATCCAAAAAAATTTTGGAAGGCCCCAAGAAGCAAGTCAAAGATCAATTCAAGTCGAACACATTTATGGTGGAACACCGGGGAAATAATTTTACGCTCCCCCGCGAGAAGTACGAACTGGTGAAGCAGGAGCTTATTGAGGAAAATCTTTTCTCCACCACGCTAAAAGCCATCGATGGAATAAAAGGCAATCAGGTGATACGCGACCTTATTGACATTACCGAACTGCACAGCTTTCAGGAAAAAATTCCGAGCATGGCCGATATTTTTATCAGTCTGGTAAAAGGCGAAGGAGACGAAGCACTGAAAAAACATTTACTGGAAGTTTAAAAAATGAATTGACAGTTGACAAACGGGCAATTGACAAGACGCCTGTGGGATTGTTAATTTTCTATGATGAAAAATCAATTTGTCGCTACACTGGAAATATTGTCGATTGCTTTTTGCCCAACTGTCAACTTGTAGTTAAAGCCTTTGACTAAAAAATACAAAACCTAACATCTCAAACTATGAACAAAATCTGGTTGATCATGCAGCGCGAATTTCTGAACCGGGTACAGAAAAAGTCATTCTTGATCACTACCATCCTGGTGCCGTTGATTTTTCCAGCCATCATCGGTGGGCTTGCCTACATCGCCATCAAGGATGCAGAATCGGCCAAGGCAGATGTGGTTCAGATTATTGATGAGAGTAAAATGTTTGCATTTGAAAACACCAAGCAATTTACTTTCGTGGCCATCGACCTGCCCATTGAGCAAGCGAAAAAAGTTTACAACGAAACAAAAGATTTTGGCTTGCTCTACATTCCCAAATTTGACATCAACAAACCCGAAGGCGTACTTCTCTACACGAAAGAAAACCCAAGCATCGACAAAGTAAATGATCTGGAGTCGCTTATCGAAACGCGCATCCATGACCTAAAACTCAAGGAGTATAAAATTGATGAGGCCACACTTAAAAGTTTGAGGCCGCAGGTAAACCTAAAGCAATTTAACCTGACCGAAACTGGTGAAGAAAAATCCAGCAACTCAGGCATTTTATATGGGCTAGGATTTGGCCTCGGCATTTTGATATACATGTTTGTGCTGATCTATGGCATACAGATCATGCAAGGTGTAATTGATGAGAAGACTTCTAAAATTGTGGAAGTAATTGTATCTTCCGTAAAACCTTTTCAGCTTATGCTGGGAAAAATAATTGGCATTGCCTCGGTAGGATTATTACAGTTCACCATTTGGATCATTTTAATATCCGTGCTCTCATCGGCCACGCTCGCTTACTTCGGGTTGAAGATGCCGCAAAAACAAGTGATGGAACAGATGACAAAGCAAATGGAGAAAGATCCTGAAGTGAAGGAAGCTATGGATCAGCAAAATTCAAAGATTGGAGAATTTTTAGGCAACATGAACGAAGTTCCTTTTGGAAAAATCGCCATCGTGTTTGTGTTTTATTTCTTGGGTGGCTACTTATTGTATGGGGCACTCTTTGCGGCAGTAGGCTCAGCGGTGGACTCGCAACAGGAAGCACAGCAATTTCAATTTCCAGTCACGCTGCCTCTTCTCATTGGCTATATGGGTCTGTTCATGTTCATCTTGCGCGATCCGCACGGCTCCGTTAGTTTCTGGCTTTCGGTCATTCCGTTTACTTCACCTGTGGCCATGGTGGGCCGCATCGCTTTTGGTGTGCCAGCGTGGGAACTCGCACTCTCCATGATATTGTTGGTGGGCGGGTTTTTGCTCACCACTTGGATAGCCGGAAGGATTTACCGTGTGGGCATTTTGATGACAGGAACAAAAGTGAGCTACAAGGTATTGGCCAAATGGTTTATGATGAAAGGGTAAGTGCATTTCTTATTGATAGAAACAAACGAGCTCATGACAAATTGCACCTAAGCCCGAAGGGCTTGAATACGAATAGCCTCCGGTATAACCGGAGATAAAGAGCAAAAAAAAATAAGGCAACCCCGGATGGGTTGAATAGGTCAAGAGCAATTTGCACAACACCCACAAAAACCGGATACACCAGCATCCGGTTTTTTTATTTAATTTCCAATCCAATATGGCCAAAAAAGTACCGCTGCCTGCTTCCATGGATTTCTACCAGGACAACACCAAGTTGAAATGGATCATGCTGATTGTGTCGGTGATTATCAGCGCGGGATCTATTTATTATACCAATATTTTAGTGGACGACCTGAAAGAGCGTGAAAAGCAACAGGTGGAGTTGTTTGCCAAAGCCCTCGAATACATCAACACCTCGGAAGGCAACATCGTGTTCGTAACCGATGAAATCATTTTTAAAAATAAATCCATACCCGTGATATGGATCACCAACAACAAAGAATATCAGTATGCCAATATTGATATTAACGAATCGCTCCCCA
>JANOQB010000490.1:0-2762 GCA_031422215.1 Cytophagales bacterium
GCACAAAGAAAACTCCGCTTTGCGAGAGCCCTCGTTCAATCGGGGCATGAAGAGTGTAACGTCAGTTAGTAATTTGAAGATATTTGAAATATCCATATTGAAATCTCCAAATCTTCAAATTATAGAATCTCAAATTATAAAAAATGAAAGTAACCGACCACCTAAAAAACTCCAACGGCAAAACGCTTTTCACAATTGAAATACTTCCTCCGTTAAAAGGAGAGACGATAAAAAGCCTCTTTGATAACATGGATCCGTTGATGGAGTTTAGACCTCCATTTATTGATGTCACTTATCATCGCGAAGAATATGTATATCGAAAAAAAGAGGCAGGCTTGCTGGAAAAGATTTCGACACGCAAGCGGCCCGGCACCGTGGGTATTTGTGCGGCCATCCAAAATCATTACAAAGTGGACACCGTGCCGCACATAATCTGCGGTGGCTTCAATAAAGAAGAAACGGAAAACGCCTTGATCGACTTGCACTTTTTGGGCGTGGACAATGTGTTGGTTTTGCAAGGCGATGCCATTAAAACCGAACCCAAATTTATTGCCGAACAGGATGGACATAAATTTGCTTCCGACTTATTGGATCAGGTTGTAAAAATGAACAATGGAAATTATCTGGATTACGAACTCGAAAGCGCAGCCCCTACTAACTTTTGCATTGGCGTGGCTGGCTATCCCGAAAAACATTTCAATGCTCCAAACTTGAAGAGTGATTTAAAATATTTAAAGCTGAAAGTGGACATGGGGGCCGAGTACATCGTTACCCAAATGTTTTTCGACAACAAAAAATATTTTGATTTTGTTGACAAGTGCCGTGAGGCGGGCATACTTGTGCCGATCATTCCAGGCATCAAACCGTTGACAGGCAAAACACAACTCACCGTATTGCCAAAGGCTTTTCATATTGATATTCCAGAAGAGTTGGCGGACGAAGCCGAGAAATGTAAAGACAATGCCTCGTTGAAGGAAGTAGGCATTCGGTGGGCAGTTCACCAATCAAAAGAATTGATCAAGCAGGGAGTACCCACCCTTCATTTTTATTCGATGGGAAAATCAGATCCGATTTATCGGATCGCGAAGCAATTATTTTAAATCCACCACAGATTCACAGATTCTTACAAAGTTGTTGCGCTTTTCGATTTATAATCACAGGAGGTTATTCATAATCACCAAGTAGTGTCATTGGATTCCAATCTGTGAATCTGTGGCTAAACAAGAGTCTCTGTCTCTTTCACGACAATCTTTTCAACGCCTACTTCCGTTGTTGTATGGAAAATACCAGCCACATGAAAAAATCCGAAATAGTTTATTGGGGTGCCCGTTTAATTGCCGCGGCCATCATGGTGCAAACCCTTTATTTTAAATTCACTGCCTCCGAAGAGTCGGTGTTTATTTTTACAACCGTAGGCATGGAGCCCTGGGGCAGGATAGCCGTGGGTGTGATGGAACTAATTGCTTCCATTCTTTTGCTCGTGCCTGCCACCGTGTGGGCCGGTTCGTTGCTTGCATTTGGTTTAATGGTTGGAGCTTTGGGCTTGCACCTGACACTGCTGGGCATTGAAGTGAAAGGCGATGGCGGCCAGTTATTTATCTACGCATCGATCGTTTCACTGTGTGCCGCGTATTCTTATTGGAAGAGCAAGCATCAATTGCCAGTTGCAATTCGGAAATTCATCCCCTCATTTCTTCAATAAGGCAATCAATTTTGCTACATCTTCAGCAAGGGCACTTTGATCTTTCAATGAATTGCTAAGGCCATCGATCAGATAATTTGAAACAGGCTCGTTGCGGTTTACTTTCGACTCGATATCACGGAGGATGTCCAGTGCATCTTCTTTCGAAGTAAAGTTCTGGTCTTTTATTTTGTTCATAAGGTTCTGCACAACTTCAAGATGGTGCGGACTAACCTTGGGCTCAACCGCCACAGTCGTCTTAGCGGCCAATGGTTTGTTGGAAAGCATACACGCATTATACAACTCAATGATCTCATTGATTTTTTCCCGTCCCAGGCCACCGCTCTTTATTTTTTCAGCCACCTCGCTACAGTCCTGTAAATAGGCAGACAATATTTTTTTAAACCCCAGGTTGGGCATTTCCAACGAGGTGCCATCTTGCTTCAAAAGAAATCGGCCCTCATAGGATGTTTGGTTAGGAAGTTTAAACGCATACAGGTTCAGGTATCCACCTGATATTACTTTCATCAGCCGGATTGTATTGTCTAATTTAACAGGCTTATATGTTTCACTGCTTTTGTACAACGAAAGCAACTGAAGGGCGGTGAACATTTCTTTTTTGCCCTTGTTCACAATCTGCGCCCGGTCAATATTATCATACGACAGGATGCGGACTTCTCCCCAAATCGTGTCTGCTTTGCTGGTGATCAAATAATCGCTTTGGGCACTGGCAAAATGCCCAAGAAGAAACAAAAGGGATAGCACGTTTATTTTTTTCATAAAAGATTTTCTGAAAGGCGAAATACGCTATTGAATATATCACTGGCAAGCGAGGAGTGATTTATTGGCTATTTAAAAACCATTTAATCGTAAAATGTTTTGATTTCGTTTCCTTAATAGGTTTATTAGAGCATATTATTACATCCTTATGGTCAACTACAATCCAAAAGTCTGGTTCTCTGCGGTGTTTCACGGGTATAGCCGGGCGGTGATGAAAACTCTCACGCCTTCCATTATTTTTGTTGCCCTATATACAACTGGGCTTTGCTACCTTTTGTTGGATGTGCTGGATTTTCACAAA
>JANOQB010000491.1:0-4738 GCA_031422215.1 Cytophagales bacterium
TTCAAAGGCTGACCTTAAAGAAATTTACAAGTGACCAAGGGTGATATTGTATTAATACCATTTCCATTCACTGACCTAACCGGAGTTAAAAATAGACCAGCCCTGGTATTGATCGAGACGGATTTAGACGTTACGGTTTCATTTATTACAACTCAAGTTAAGTGGGAAGAGGATTTTGACGTTAGGTTAGAACCCAATATAGAAAACGGACTCAAAAAGAATTCATTGGTAAGGCTGAGCAAAATAACAACAATTGACAAGGATTTGGTCATCGGTAGATTAGGTCAATTAACTCACTTGGAAATAAATACCATCAATAAAAAGTTGATCGAATTATTGAAATTGGGATAAAAGTGTAATCAGTCTTTATATGGACAAAACAACATTGGACCCCACACTGATCGAACAACTAAAAAAGTTGCAACAGAAGTATGCCGTCATGGGGCAGGACTTGTCCTCATATTTGGATGGCTTGCTCCATGCCGATTATCTTACCTATTGGGATTACATCCACTTGGACACACTGCTGAGTTTGCAAACGCCCAAGACTCAGTTTCCCGATGAAAAAGTATTTATTATCTATCACCAGATCACGGAGCTGTATTTCAACTTGGTGCTTTGGGAGATAGAGCAAATTGCTTCTAAAGAAAATATAGACGAAAGTTTTTTTCTTGCGCGGCTCAACCGAATAGTGCGTTATTTTGAATTGCTCGAAAACTCGTTTGATGTGATGGTGGACGGCATGGAGAAAGAACAGTTTCTAAAATTCAGGATGTCGCTTTTGCCTGCGTCCGGCTTTCAGTCGGCCCAATATCGTTTTATAGAAATCTGCAGCACCGACCTGATCAACTTAGTGCATACCGACCATCGGGAGGATATGATGGAATACAGCGACATTGGCCAACAGGTGGAGCATCTGTACTGGCGCAGTGGCGCAACTGAGTTGGCCAGCGGAAAAAAGACCCTCACACTTCAGCAATTTGAAGACAAGTACATGAAAGAGTTTAAAGAAAAGGGCATGCACTATCGCGACAAAAACCTGCGCAAAATTTACCTTCAGCATTTTCCGGCATCGCCCGAAGTTGTCAAATACCTTCGCATGTACGATCAACTCGCCAATGTGATGTGGCCCCTGGCCCATTTAAAATCGGCCGGCCGCTACTTGCACCGCGACCCTGACGACATAAAAGCAACGGGCGGCACCAACTGGCAAAAATATTTGCCCCCCCGCTTTCAAAAAATAATGTTCTTCCCCGAGTTGTGGAGCAACCACGAAAAAGAAGAGTGGGGCAAAGCCGGTGTGATGAGCGCGCTTGGTAGGTAGTGGCTTGTGAAATCTAAATTCATAGCTATACTATAAGAGAATTGACAATGGACAGTTGACACTAATACCCTTCGGGCTTTTTGGAAACGACATTGATTCTCAATTCTGAAATCCACAAATCTCAAATCTCATATTCCACATCTCATATCTCCCATCTCAAATCTCATATCTCCAATCTCAAATCGGATAGTTAACTTTACAACCATGAGGTTGCCCCTGATGATTTTATTGGTGCTTGCACCCTTCGCATTGATCGCACAGGGGTTCACGCGCTATTCCTACCACGATGCTGAAAAAAAGAACCTAAAGGAAATCTACCAGGTAAGGGATACCGTACACAACATTCTTCAAGGCCGCTACATCTCGTACTTTCTCAATGGCAACATGGAATCCAAAGGGCAATTTGTAAACAATGAAACAACCGGGGTGTGGGAGTTTTATTACGAAAGCGGCAACTTAAAAATGCGTGGTGTGTTGCGGCAAAATTCAAACTATGGACTTTGGGAATATTTTTACGAGAGCGGCCAGAAAAGTATGGATGGCACCATCGACAATAAAAAACGCGAAGGCATTTGGAAGATTTACTATGAGAGCGGTGAAGTGAAGGAGATAGGCGAATATGTAAACAATATGCGTTCAGGTTTTTGGGAAACTTATTTTGAAGATGGTGCCAAGCGCGGGGAAATTGTCTATGCGGAAGATCATGGGCGATACACCGAGTTTTATCATTCAGGAAAAGTGTTTGCCGAAGGCCCTAAGGCTGGCCCAAGAAACGTGGGCCGCTGGAGGTATTATGATGAGAGCGGATTGTTGCTGAGGGAAGGTGACTATGTGAACGGAAAGAAGCAGGGGGTATGGAAGAATTATTATTCAAGTGGCAAGGTTGCGTCCATGGGCATGTATGAAAACGATCTGGAGACTGGCGAGTGGAAATATTTCTTTGAAGATGGGTCCGTCAGTTCGGCAGGCGAATATATGGGTGGGAAGAAAAATGGATATTGGGCTTCCTACAATCCCGCAGGGAAATTGAGAAGTGAAATTACCTACAACAGTGGCACAGGCGAATATCGAGAGTACTACAACAATGGAAACCTGAAAGCAAAAGGTCTCATCGACAAGGGAAAAAGCCAGGGCTCGTGGAAATATTATTTTGAAGATGGAAAGCTGGAAGGCGAGTGCGAATTTGAAAATGGCAAAGGCAACTTTAAAGGATACTTTCCTTCCGGGTCGCTGCAAACCAAAGGGACCATTGAAAATGATTTGCGCGTGGGCACCTGGGAACTTTACGAAGAGGACGGCAAACTATCGGGATATTATAAACCGGTTTACAAGGATGATGAGAAACTGAGCAGCGAGATAAGCACATTGGCCAATGAACAAGGGCGCGTTTCCAATTTAAACCAGGGATTTCATTATTTCAATTCGCGATACCGTGAATACCGCAGCGTGATCTTGCAGGGAAACCCAGTGTTTACTTTTGCCGGTTTGCTGCCCATTGGCATAGAATTTTATAACGAAGAAAGGCTTGGCCACGAGTTTGAGTTTGAGGCGATACGCAATCCGTTTTACACCTCCGATGCAAAGGTGGCAAGAGACCAGGTTTTCAGGCGCGGGTATATCATAGCCATAAAACAAAAATTTTATAATCCCATGAAAATGGGAATGTGGTATTTTGCCCACGAGGTGCGGTTCACAAACCTTAGCCATTTTGCCAACATCGATTTCCCTTTTGCCCCCGGCAATACCCTTACGGCAAGTGCCAATGAGCAACGGGCAGAATATGGAATATTGCTCGGTGCCAGGCTTATGGAAAACAATCGTGGCGATGGCTTTACCATTGACGCCAACATAGGCTACGGGCTGGGTTACAGAAATTTTGATGTTGATCCTACCTATGGCGATGCATTTTTCTCTGTTGAACAAAGCAGGTTTTCGCAAACACTTCATATTGGATTTAATTTTGGTTACTCACTTTCTTTCGATGGAAGAAGATAGAAAAATTGTCAAGGAAGCAAGTGACAATTAACAATGATGCATTTTGAATTCCCCGAACGGTAAGACATAGCAAAGATGGTTTACAGGGTGCATTTCATAAAGACAAGGCTCAATAATTTCGCCCCTCTGGGGCTGGCTGTATCTTGTGACTATTTTGTATTACCAAAATTTCGACCCGTCTGGGGCTTTAAGTTCCGTAGGAACGACATTTTGGTAGTAGTGCGATCGGAGTATGATTTCCAAAGCCCCCATCGGGGCGACATTTAATTTCTTGTAGGTCGTGCCTTTTTGAAATGCACCCGTTTAACAAGAAAACTAAATCACCTGCATGGAACATTTATCTTGAAACTCAAATGCGCTGGCCAGACAAAAGGCTATTAGAAACAATTGACAATTGAATCTTCATGATTACCTTGCTGCCCAAATTTTTAAAACAAAATTGAAATGATCAAAGTAGGCGAGGTATTGGTTTCGGATGATATAAAGGAAGTGGAATTTGTATGCCACCTCGAAAAATGCAAAGGTGCATGTTGTGTGGAAGGAGACTTGGGCGCGCCATTAGAGGATGATGAGTTGCCTGTGATGAAAGAAATCCTCGAACAGGTAAAGCCATATTTAACAAAAGATGGATTAAAGTCCATCGAGGAGCAGGGTGCTTACATACTCGATGAGGATGGGGATTACTCCACACCAACGATAGGAGGGAAGGAGTGCGCCTATTCGCATTACGATGAACGGGGAGTTTTAAAATGTGGCATTGAGCAAGCTTACTTAGATGGAAAAATAAATTTCAAAAAACCGATCTCGTGCCATTTATATCCCATACGAATCACCAAAAATAAAAAAGGTTTCGAAGCAGTTAACTACCATAAGTGGGGCATTTGTTCTGCCGCCTGCTCCTATGGAAAATCGTTGCAAGTGCCGTTGTATAAATTTTTGAAAGACCCGCTCGTTAGAAAGTATGGAGAGGGATGGTACGATGAATTGGTAGCAGCCATCGGATCAAAATAGTCAATCTTAATTTTCCAGCACCGTAAATTCCACCCTTCGGTTTTGGGCTTTGCCTTCTTTGGTTTTGTTGGATGCCACGGGCTTTTCAAGTCCATAGCCTTTTGCCACCACACGGTCTTTGGCAATGCCATGCTTGATCACATAATCGGCAACGGCCTGCGCACGGCTTTGCGAAAGTTTTAAATTGGCCGCAGCCGCACCCGCATTGTCCGTATGGCCAGCAATTTCAATTTTTATTTGTGGACTTTGCGCAAGGAACTCCGACACGCGGTCCAACTCAGGAAATGATTCCGCTTTCAAAATGGATTTGCCTACATCAAAGAAAATATTGTTGAGCCGGATAGATTGCCCCACCTCAATTGGGATGATTACCAGGTCTTTTAAAATTTTCATATCCGACTTTTCCTG
>JANOQB010000492.1:0-9153 GCA_031422215.1 Cytophagales bacterium
TTTGTAAAGGCATCAAATTGTTTTTGGTATGTGCTCCTTCCAATGCCAATCATCCATTTTTTGGAAAGTCCATAATCAAAGCCCATGCGCATGCTGGCTTCGTCCAAACCATACAGTGTGTAAGCCCCGCCATTCACATAGCCAAACCTATGCGAGATTCGAAAATCCAAAACACCAGAAGCAACATTCTCTACCGAGTGCCCATTTACAATGCGTGTGGTTTTGAAAGTGGCTGTAGTGTAATCTGTTTTTTTTTCCTTTTCGGTCTCTTTGTTCAAAAGATCCATCAGGTCATCCTGAGCAAATACCAGAGAGGAAAGCAGAAGAGTGGGGATGATAATTAACCTGCGCATGTTTTATGATTTCGGTTCGTATTTGCAATTGACACGTATCTCCAGTGTTTCAGAAATTTTATCAGCTACCAAAGAAGGTATCTCCACTTTATAGTCTGCTAATTTTATGATGAAGTTAGTAGTGGCGGAAACCTTTCCCCCCGATACCGTGATGGTGCCTTTTGTCACCACATGTTGCTTCACCCCGTGTATGGTCAAATCGCCTTCCACATCGGCAGGATAAACCCCGTTCTTCTTAAAATCAATGGAAGCAAGGTTATTGATTTTTCCCTGAAAGGTGGCTTTCGGAAATTTGCTTGACTCCAAATAGTTCTCGTTGAAGTGTTCTTCCATCAAAGCCCTATCGAAGTGAAAACTTTTGATCAGCACAGCAAACACCACCTCGCCTTTTCCGGCATCGAGCAAACTGGTTACTTCGTTGTTGATGCCTTCAATATTTTCTAAGGGTGTCTTCGAAAAAAATGAAATCTGCCCGCTGCGGGTCATGTATATCTGCGCAAAGCCGATGTGAGCAAGGACAGAAAAGGAAATGATGAAGAGTACTTTTTTCATTTTACTTATTTTATGGATTTAGAATTAATTGTTGAGAGTTCCTGAGGCTATCCAGTTCTGAATCTTTTGGATTTCGCAGGCGGGAATTTTGCCAGAATTTTTTGGCATGGCCGAATAACCCGATGCATGCTGTATGGCTCCAAGCAGTTTTCCGCTATCGGCCTGTTTTTTCACCTCGGTGTAATTGTCCAATATAATGCCACCCCCCGAACTTGAAGATGATGAAGTCGAATGGCAACTGTTGCAACGCGAGTTTAACAAAGGAAGTACATCTACGCTAAACAAAGGCGCAGCAGGTGCCGTGCAAGACCCCGGATAGAGCAGTTCCTCTTTGTCGTAATAGCAACCGGAAAGGGACGATGCAACCAGAAAAAAGAAAGTAAATTTTAATGTAGATGTTAGCATAGGAAGATCAAATATTTAAAGCCCCGGCATCAATCCACTTGGTAATTTGCGATATCTGACAATTGGAAAGCTTCGAACCTTGTGGCATGGCAGCAAAACCTGCTGCATGAGTAATGGTGCCTACTAGTTTTCCATTGGAAACTTGGGTTTTGATAAGTGAATAGGTGGAGAGATCGATATTGCCACTTAGTGTACCCGGTTTATTACAACCTACACATTGATTGGTTATAAGTGGTTGCACTATGGCCGCGTATGTAAATTTGGTTTCGTCACAAAAGCAATTACAGTTCACAGTATTTTTTGCTCCTTGATTGATCCAGGCAGCGATAGAATCTTTTTGCGCTTTTGATAAAGGCAAGTCCGGCTTAGGGGGCATTTGATCGCTGCCAGTTGCAAAAAGCACGTTGTAAAGTTTACTGCCATTGGCGTTTCCCGGTGCTATTCCTTTTTTAATTATGTTGGTGTAGGAGTCAAGCACAAAACCTTCTTCTTTGGTTTTTGCATCGTGACAGCCAACGCGTGCGCAGGAAGAAATAAAAATAGGAAGTATGTTGCTTTCAAAACACACTATACCGTTGGTGGTGCAACCGGGTGTACTGCTCTCTCCACCGTTTAATAGGGTGGGATCAATGAATGGATCATGTACACACGAGCTCACGATAATGAGCAATGCGAAAAAAAATACAATTAAAATTTTCTTTATAAAACGGATTTGCACTGGGTACATAATTCTTCTATTCAACAACTGTGCCTTTGATAATGACCACATCCGACAAGTAACCTGTGCAGATGCCTTTGATGATTATCCGATCACCAGGCTTGGCTGTTAAAGTCGCACTTTCCATGGTGCAACTCACGCCAAACATGGGGCTTTCTGTTTCCAAAATTATTACTGTCATCCCCTCTTGGTTAGTTGTTACCTCTGCCACATTGCCGCTTACGGCCAGCACTTTATCTAAATAAAGCGTGTTGGCTTCTGCCTCATTGTTTTCGTAGGCGCGAAACAATTCTGTGGCATTTATTTCTATAGCCGATTCGGATGCTGGGTCGCGATGTGGCTTGTTGTACATGCGGTATGCAATTAGGGAGGCAACTCCAATCAGCAGAAAAATTATCACAATGTATTTCTTCATAATCTTTGGCAAATAAGTGAAATGGCTTTTGGTTGGGAGTTATGATTGCGGCCAAGTAATTTTTTAATAGATATACTGCTTTGATTTGTCGGCCAATTACTTCTGTCTAAATTTTGAATCTTCAAATCTACAAAACTTCATGCGTTTTTTTGTTGATGCCTATGGGTTGCACCGGTTTTGTGTTTGGGACTAAAGTCCCTTGAAATTATACTATGTATCAGTTGCCACGGGCTTAAGCCCGTGGTAATCGAGGGCTGCTGGAAAGTGGGCTTCAGCCCAAAGTATGTAATGTAAAACTTTGTTGTATGATCACTTTAAATTGGCCAAATCGCGGATCAGTATTTTTTTCCGGTCGAAGTTGATCAGGTTTTTATCTTTCAATTCGTTCAGGATGGTGGTCACGGTTTGCCGCGAGGTGCCAGTGAGCGAGGCAATGTCTTTGTGCGTAAGCCGTGTTGGCACCAGGGTTTCAAAACCAACTTTCTTTCCTTTCCACGAGGCTGCATCTTTCAAGAATTCCACAATGCGTGTGCGTGCATCTTTGAACACGAGCAGTTCCAGTTTGCGCTCCACTTTCATCAACCGCAGGCCAATGAGCTTCAATATCTTGAAACTTAATTCCTTGTTTTCAAACATTAGTTCTTTTAGTTCAGTAATGCTGAGCGGGCAAATGGTTGTGTTGGCATCCATGGCCTGGGCATAGTCTATTCTTTTTTCTTCTCCTGCCAGTGCCAGTTCACCAAAAATTTCGCCAACAGAAAGAATGGCGGTAACGGTTTCCTTGCCATCGTCTTGATAGTGGCCAATGCGCACACGGCCCGATACGATCATATAGATATGGGTAGCAGGCTCATCGGGGAAATAGATATGATCATCTTTTTTATAATGCCGGTACGTGTGTTTTTCTCCCATCGTCTTTACCTTGGCGGGGCAAAGTATCCCATAGAGATCAACGCTTTCAAAATACCAGAGGGCAGAAGTATTGTTCATTTTCAAATTTCAATAGTAACTGATGTTACGCAAAACTTATAAAGTAGTGTCAGCCTGACCGGTAGGCAGGCTCAAACTGACAGGTTCTTTTGTTTTGCGTAACATCAGTTAGTAACTGATGTTACGCAAAATCAAGGGGCAATTGAATGCCCTGTTTGAGTTCTTTCATTTTTTCGAAGGCTGCCTTTAGGGCCGTTGTTGCCAGCACCATTTTCATCGCATAGTGGTTCATCTTGTGTTTTACTTTCATCAACTCCAGCTTGAAGAAAGCATACACACTGGCGAAGATGTGATTGGCCTGTGTTCGTTCCGCTCTTGCCGGTGATGCTGACAATGAAGCATTGTTCTTGAGCGAACGATGGTACTCCTCCACACGCCACCTTCTTTGGTATTGTGTGATGATTTGCTGATAGGTGGCCGTCAAATCAGAACACACTAAATACTGGACGCCCTCGCTCCCGTCTTTGTTGACGAAAATGTCTGTGATCAGTTGGACCGGAAAGCCCACACCTTTCAAATAGACTTGCTTGCGGTCCCCCGGTTTTAGTTTGAGCGAATTGATCTTTACATATTGCCTCCGATGGCCCTGGCCCTCACTCAAGGCAACTGTCCGATTGGCCTTGACAGGGAAAATAAAATCCTTTTTGTGCGTTTCCTTGATGAATTCCATGTTTTCCGAACTGGCATACCACACATCGGCCAGAACGTACTTGAATTTTACCTGATTGCCAACAGCGTGGAGGAATGACTCACGGAACAGTTCATTTTTGCCCACCTTGGCCTTGCCATCCTCATTTTTCCGTACCAGTTGAACACTCAGAGGAATGCATATCCCCTGCGCTTCATATAGCACACTGAGGATATTGACACCCTTCACACTGCGCCCCTTGGAGTGATCAAAGTACCACCCCACTATTCCATTTTCATCCATGTGCGGCTTTTCATTTATCGTATCGTCACAAATCAGCACACCATCTTCCTGTTCTATTTTGCGAACCGTGCGTTTAACCATGGCCCAGCGCTCCTTGTCCCCCAATTCTTTCTCCGATAAAAAACGTGTGACCTTGTCGTGGCTGACCACATTGTCGGTCATGGCTGAAATGCCTGTGGCTGTAGCATAGCGATTACCCAAGATTAAAAAATCGCTGTACAGATCTAATAGTCCAGCGTCCATATCAAAAAAGTTTAAAAAGTATACTAATTTAATACTTTTGCGTAACTCCAGATAGTAAGTTAGCACAAAAATTAAAAAACAACATGGCACTGTTTACGTTGAGCGAGATTTGGATTTACCCAATCAAGTCGCTGGGGGGCATCCGCCTTGCTTCGGCCAAGGTGTTGCCTAAGGGATTGCTCTACGATAGACGCTGGATGTTGATTGATGAGGACAACAATTTTATCACGCAGCGTGTTCATCCAGAGATGGCCTTATTTAAATTGTCCCTTTCGGGAGATCAATTCACCATTCAATTTAAAGGAGATCGCATTTTTCTTCCGGCCAATTCTCCAATTTCAGAAGAGGTTATTGTTGCTAAGGTATGGGACGACACCGTAAAAGTATTTGAAGTGCTGGGCGAATACAGTAAGTGGTTCTCTCACAGGCTCGGTATCAAGTGCAGGCTTGTACATTTTCCTGAAAGCAACGAGAGGCCCGTGGATGAAAAGTACAGGATTGAAAATGATCAAGTAAGCCTCGCGGACGGTTATCCATTTTTGATAATTGGCCAAGGGTCACTCAACGATCTGAACGAAAGGTTAAAAGCCCCGGTGCCCATGAACCGGTTTAGGCCCAACTTTGTATTTGCTGGTGCCGGTCCGTATGAAGAAGATAATTGGCGTACTTTTAGGATCGGAAAAAATAAGTTTGCAGGAGTGAAGCCTTGCGGCCGATGTGTATTGACAACCGTGGATCAGCAAACGGCTGAAAGAGGAACAGAACCCTTGACAACGTTGGCTACCTACAGAAAAAAAAATAACAAGATTTACTTCGGGCAAAATTTACTGGCGATTGATTATAACGAAATACATGAAGGAGATAAAATTGAATTGGAGGCGTGAGGCTGGATGCTGGATGCTGGATGCTGGATACTGGATTGGAAAAGGGGTGGCTCATTTTTTTTGGATGGGGATGATTGCCTCCACATTGCTTTCGTGCAACGTGAAAGAAGAAAAACTTCCAATCTATGGCGAGCGCGATGTGATAGGAACGGACACGATCTATCACACCATTGCACCGTTCTCGTTTGTGGACCAGGACAGTTCAGCGATTACCAACGAAATCTTCCGCGACAAAATCTTCGTGGCCGATTTTTTCTTCACCACATGCCGCAGCATTTGCCCGATCATGAAAACCCAAATGCTACGCGTGTATGAGGCCACCAGCCAAATGCCCGATGTGTTGTTGCTCTCGCATACCATCGACCCTGAGTACGACACCGTTGCGCTGCTGCACGACTTTGCCGACAGGCTCGGGGTGGAAAGCAAGCGTTGGCATTTTGTTACCGGTGCAAAAGATTCAATTTATAAGATAGCCCAAACAAGTTATTTTGCCACAGCCTTGGAAGACAAAACCGAGCCGGACGGGTTTATCCACAGTGGGGCTTTTTTACTTATCGACAAACAGCAACGCATAAGAGGAAAGTATGATGGCACCAAAGAAGAGGACGTTAACCGCCTTATCATAGATATTAAAAATCTGCGAAGAGAGGATGGAAATCAATTGAGTCAATGACAAGAAAGGAATTGTATCACAGCTTGCTTACGTTACTATTGCTATCTGCCTGCGCCCCCAAAAGTGAAAACGGGGATTCCTCTTCTGTTAAATTCCAACAATATTTTGTGCAGGGTCAGGTGCTCTATCAAAAGCATTGCAGCAATTGTCATCAGGCCAATGGCAAGGGGCTGGGAAGAATTTATCCACCGGTTGATCGATCTGATTTTATGGACAAAAACTTTGAAGCGGTAATCTGCACCATCAAATATGGAAGTCAAGGTCCCCTTACGGTAAACGGTGTGGAGTACAACATGGCCATGAAGGGCAATCCGCAACTGACTGAGTTGGAAGTGGCCGAGATAACCACCTACATTTATAATTCGTGGTCGCGGCAAAAGGGATTGGTGAACGTGAAAGAGGTTACTGAAATACTTGAGCAGTGTACTGATTGAAGATAATATATCAATGTCGTTTAGTCCTACTTTGTCATGTTGCTTCCAATTAATGAATGTCATCGCGGGCGAGGGTGCTCAACCTTTATCACCATTGAAAATACTCAACTCGACCCGCGATCCCGATAAAATGATTGGGGCAAATCTTAACGGGATTCCGGGTCTCGTTTGTTTGGGAACCAATTTTAAAAAAATTCTCCCTCGCCCGGAATGACACTTTAATGAAAATGTCATCTCTTCGCTAAGGAGAGAAAGAGAGCGGTGACTTTCTTTCAGGCCTTTGATTATCCGTTTTGATCTTGTCATAAATTTAGAACTTGACAAAGTATATAGGATAACTAAGACATAGGATTATATAATGATAAAATTGTGCATCGTACCTTTCGCATCATAACATTATCCAGTGCTCCCCAATAAACTAAATGAAACAATCCTTGCGTTGCCCGATTCGCCCGGCATCTACCGCTATTATAACCGTGAAGGTGAATTGATTTATGTAGGCAAGGCAAAAAGTTTGAAGAAAAGGGTTTCCAGTTATTTCAATAAACAATCGCAATACAATCGCAAAACAGAAAAGCTGGTTTCAGAAATCAATAAGATCGAGTTTACGATCACCAGCACGGAGTTTGATGCGCTGCTGCTCGAAAACAATTTCATCAAGCAAAACCAGCCCAAGTACAACATCTTGTTGAAGGATGATAAAACATTTCCCTACCTCTGCATTTTAAAAGAACGCTTTCCGCGAATCATCTACACCCGAAAATATATTCCGAAGCAGGGCGAATATTTTGGCCCTTACACCAGCGTGGTTTCCATGAAGGCGGTGTTGGAATTAGTTCGGCAATTGTATTCCATCCGCACGTGTTCGTTGTTGCTTTCGCAGGAAAACATTGCACAGAAAAAATTCAAAGTGTGTTTGGAATTTCATATCGGAAACTGCAAAGGCCCGTGCGAGGGATTGCAGGAGGAAGCTGCTTACTCAGACGAAATCATGCAGGCACGAAACATATTGAAGGGTGACCTACGGGCCGTAGAGAATGAATTTTTAAGGCGCATGGAAGCATCCGCGGCTGCCCTTGAATTTGAAAAAGCCGGATTGTATAAACATAAATTGGAGCTGCTTGAAAAATTCCAAACCAAATCGCTGGTGGTAAACCGCAAGCTCACCGACATTGACGTGGTCACCATCACCAGCTCGGAAGCCAATGCCTTTGTCAACTACCTTCAGGTGAAAGAGGGCGCTATTATATTTTCGAAAAACATAGAGATCAAAAAGAAATTGGATGAAGCAGACGAAGACATTTTGAGTTTAGTGGTGCAGGAGTTGCGCAGCACGTATAAAAGCAACTACCCCGAAGTGTTTACCAACCTGGCCCTTTCCGTAAAGTCCGATGAATTTGAAAACACAGTGCCGCAGATCGGTGACAAAAAGAAATTGGTTGATATGTCGCTCAGGAATGCCCTCTATCTAAAAAAAGAAAAAGAGATCGACCGCGAGGAGCAGAAAGCAAAGAAAAACAAAGTGCTGCACATCATGCAGGAAAACCTGCGCCTGCTCACTTATCCTAAGATCATCGAGTGCTTCGACAACTCCAATTTTCAAGGCACCGATCCTGTGGCATCCATGGTGCGCTTCGTGGATGGCAAGCCCGACAAGAAAGGCTATCGTCATTTCAACATCAAAACAGTGACAGGCCCCGATGATTTTGCTTCGATGAAAGAAATTGTGGGAAGGCGCTACAAGCGTATCCTGGAAGAGGAAGGCGAATATCCGCAGTTGATTATTGTGGATGGAGGCAAGGGCCAGTTGAGCAGTGCCTGCGAAGCGTTGCAAGAACTTGGCCTGTATGGAAAAATTCCCATCATTGGCATCGCCAAAAAATTGGAAGAGATTTATTATCCTGAAGACCCGTTGCCATTGCTCATCAGCAAACGGTCGCCTGCCCTGATGCTCATTCAAAAAATACGTGATGAAGCCCATCGGTTTGCCATCACTTTTCACAGGCTAAAGCGGAGCAAGTCAACCTTTGTTACCGAACTTGAAAACATTCCCGGCATCGGAAAAAAAACTGCCGATAAATTGTTGGCTCATTTTAAATCGTGGAAGAAAATACAAGAAGCCAGCGAGGAGGAATTGACGGCTGTTGCTGGAAAAGGCCTAGCCGAAAAGATTAAGAGGGTGGAGAGTGCAGGTTAAAAGGAGGAGGGTACTATCTTTTATTCTTTCTCTTTCTCAGCGGCCTTCCTTTGAAGTATTTTTTAATCTCTGCCTGAGAGATTTTTTGCAAGGAGAGGAACGATGTTTCCAAGTGATCAAAATCTTTATCGGTGGTAAGCAGGTTCATTCTACTTCGTCAGCATTTTAATTGCTTTTTGGTAGTCTTCGTCAGAAAGAGGTTTTCCTTTTAGATGATATAGTTTCTTTGGATCGTAACCCTTTAACTTACCGAAAGCGGTTGCGCCCCCTGCGGCCAAAATCTCTTCGGGTTCATAGCTTTTAAATTTCGGAAAAAAACCGGAAGTGAAACGTAAAGTTTTTTCAAATCAAAAAACTT
>JANOQB010000493.1:0-2525 GCA_031422215.1 Cytophagales bacterium
GTCTAATGCAAAATGGTCGAATGCTTTGAACATCAACGCGTGGCGCACTTCGGCATGGTCATAATTTCCAAAGACGTAAATGGCCAATTTGCTGTCGGGCAGCTGACCGTGTATGGCGGTTTCCCCTGCTAAACTTCCCGTATGAAAATTTACTTTCTTTCCCTTGTAGTCTTGCTGAAACCAACCAAGGCTGTAGGTCATCCAAGCAGGCTTTGTCAACTGCGCGGTAGGATAAAACTGACCCAACGGTACAATCACTTGAGGTTTGAAAAGTTCTGTCCAGGTGGAAGGCTTCACCAAACGCCCTCCAGAATATTTGCTGCTATCGAGCATGCACAGAGCCCACTTGGCCATGTCATCAGCGCACGACCACGCGCTGCCTGCGGGCCCAATGGCATCGGCACTGGTGCGCTCAATCACCATCATACTGTTCTCAACCAAATAATGTGGGTGCGATTGATTGGCATCCTTCACCATTTTAAGTTGGGGATAGGTGCGCGTCATGCTCAACGGTTGAAAAATCCTTTTCTGGATAAAATCTTCCCACCGAAGCCCGCTTACTTTTTCGATTACTTTGCCAGCATACAAGTAAAAAATATTCTGATAGATGAAACTTGATCTCAATGAGTACGTTGGTTTCACCAATTTCATTTTGGCCAGCACCTCATCGCTGGGCACGTTCATGATTCCCCATAGAAAATCGGCATTGCCCACGCCTGAGTTATGGGTGAAGAGATCACGGATTTTTAATTCGCGCGTAACGGCCGGATCGTACAATTGAAAGTCGGGGAGGTGGTTGATCACCGGATCATCCCATTTCACTTTGCCTTCATCCACCAACATGGCCATGCAGGTGGCAGTCATGGCTTTGGTGGTGGAGGCGCAAGCAAAAAGTGTTTGGGTGTCCACGGCATCGGTGGTTCCGGACTTCCGCACGCCATATCCTTTTTTAAAAACGACTTTGCCATCTTTCACTACGGCCACTGCTAGGCCAGGCACCTGATAGAGCTTGCGCGAATTTTCGACATACAAATCAAACTCGTTGATTTTTGTTTCGAATGTTTGTGCGTGAGTTAGTTGAAGCGAGAAAAGAAATATTAAAATGATGACAAAATTTTTCATGTACTAAGATTGTTTTTATTCCTTAACGGATTTTACGCAGATGAAAGAACTTGTTTTACGTAACATCATTCCTTAATTAAAGTCGCACTCATTTTCCCATCCATTAAATACTGGTCTATCCATCCCATCCAATATTTGGTTACTTCCCTCGCCCTAACCGGGTCTGATGCATTGTGAAGGGGAATTGGCCACGCTATAAACCTTGTGGTAACACCATTGTCTTTTAAAGCGTGATACAATTTATATGATTGTGTAACTGGAACACGCGGGTCTTCGGTGTTGGCCAGTACCAATGTGGGTGCTGTGATTTGATGCGCATACGTGATAGGCGATTGATCTACATACGCTTGCATATTTCCCTTGTATGGCGAGCCAAGCGCTCTTCCTCGCGCTACGTTAGCATCACTCAGGTTATATTGATCTACCCAATCTGTTACTGCGGCTCCGGCCACTGCGGCTTTCCACACCGGATAATTGCCCGCGAGCCAGGCAGTCATATATCCACCGTACGACCAGCCCGTTACCGCCATCCGGGTTGAGTCAATCATTCCCGAAGCTTTTAATTTTTTAACTCCCTCCATCACATCGCGGCCCGGCCCCGCACCGGCATCTTTGATAATCGCTGTTTTGTATTTGGAGCCGAGGTTATCGCTTCCGCGATAGTTGGGTTCAAACACAAAGTAACCTTCGTTGGCAAACAGTTGAGAGCGGGGCGCAAAATTTTCCATTGATGATGCGTTGGGCCCACCGTGAACAATCAACACAAGCGGATATTTTTTTCCGGATACAAAATTGGTTGGATAGGTTAACGAACCACTGTGTTGAAATCCTTCCAACTGCCAGCGCACGGTTTCCGTTTTGCCGAGTGCCATGGATTTTACTTCATCGTTGAAGGTGGTGAGCTTGCGAGGAAGCGAAGTGGCATTGGCCAAAAAGAAAAGTTCTGACGGCTGCGCAGGATCCGTTCCGATAAACGCAATGCTTCCATTTTTTCCTACCGTCATGTCCACCCAAAACGACCAGTTGGGGCTGATGGTGCCTAAGTTAAGTTTTCGAGCAGCACCCTCTGTTGGTTGAATCCACAACGAAGTGCGATGATCATCGTGACCACCCACTAAAATACTTTTTCCATCGGGCATCCAGATAGCTCGATATATATCACGATCAATAGGAGCGGTCAGATTTTTTCCTTCTCCGTTAGCCGATGTCGTAAGCCAAATATCATTGATGTTCCCGCTTTGTCCATCTCTTGTGTACCAATAACACAGTTTAGATCCGTCTGGCGAGAAGGTGGGATACCCTTCCATCTGATCTCTTTTAGTTAACGCTATTACGGTGCCGTCAGAGACATTTAACAATTGAATATTCCGGTATGGGTTATCTCCCGAATAAACGGTTGCAAC